>JALXER010000411.1 GCA_027069385.1 Paracoccaceae bacterium | reverse complement strand
GATATGCGCGCCTGCCAGCCCCTTGAAATCGAAACTCGCATCAACTCCCGTGAAGGCCGCCACGAAGGTGGGATTTGCAACCTGGCCCGGCGCGCCGAGAAACGGCATGATCCTGTAATGATCGGCCTTGTCGCCGCTCGTCACCAGCCCATCGCCATCCAGCGTTACCCGCTCTTCATCAAGGTAGTGCTCGACGATCCCCTCTATCTCGTGAGCGCACAGGATCGGCGTGAACCATCGTTTGCGATGGTTGTTGCCTACAACGGTGTCCTCGGCATCAGTGCGCGCCCAGAAGCCAAGTGGCCCCCCGGTGCGGGTGCGCCCGTAAATCGTTCGCATATAGCTGATCGGTTGCGCCCAGTTTTGCATCTGGTCACCGGGGCTGGGAACGGTCGGGCGCGGTTGTAGGGATGATGACAACGCCGACAGGCCGATTGCCAGAAGGGCGCGCCCGAGGAGGCCGCCAAGCGCCGTATTGACCAGGGCTGCCGACGCCAGCCCCGCGCCGAAACCTGCAGCAGCCAGAGATCCACCAATGACAGCCGACCCCGCGATCCCGGCCACCAACCCCTGGACAAAACCGAGTACCGGCAATGCCTGCGCGGGCGCGGGGCTAAGTGCAGTAGAGCCCAGCAGCGCCACTACCAGCAGTCGTTTGCGCCAGCTATGCCGCATAGCCAACCCCCCAGCACGCCAGTACCTGCGTAAACCGCGGATGGGCCGCATGTGCGCCACGCTCGGATTTGCTGACCCAGCCCGCGCCGTTCCAGATCGCACCAAGAACCTGGTTTCCGATAGATATGAGCGCTACATCGCCGATCTGCGCCGCGCCGACCCGTCCAAGACCGACATCTTCAAAACGGCGCGCCGCCACTTCAAGCGGTCTCGACATGAACCCGGTCACCGCCTCGCAGGAGGCTTCATCGTGGTATCTGCCACGGATGTCTGCCGCCGGATCGACGCCGCGCACCTCCATAACCCAGTCGGCAAGAACAATCATGCAGTCGCTCTGGCCCCAGACGAAGGGCGTGGCCTTCCAGCGGTTTATGGTGTCGAACAGGCAGGCCATCAGAACAGCGCCTCGTAGATTGCATTGGTCCGATTGGGCGCGAACTTCAGTGACGGATTGGCTTCACCGTCGAGCACATGGGCGTGACCTTCGGTGTTCAACGCCACCGCACCGGCGTTGGCACGCCATTCATTCACACCCTCGAAATGTACGCTCAGGCTGCGCTCGAAGCCGATGCCCGCGGAAAACACGATTGAGCGCATGGTGAAGGTGTATTCAAGCTGCGGCGGCCTTGTGGGGCTGCGCAATTCCTGTTCGGTCTCCCAGAAAAAGGAATATATCCGCAAGGCGCGCCCTTCGACATCGGCGTCACCGCTCTCCTTGATCTCCCTGAAAAGGTCCGGACCTTCCGGGTTCTGGAAATAGCTGATCGTCAGGCTGCCCGCGGGAGCACGGCCGTTGATCGGCTCGGACAGAGCTGAAAGAGTGATCCCCTCAGACCCCACCCACTCCCGTCCATCGGCATCGCGCCAGCGGTCGCTGACGCCGATCATAAACCGGTAGATATCGGTGGCCGCTTCGATCCCCACCAGCTCAATGAACCGAACCACCGGTGCGCGCAGATCAAGATCACTCATCGGTTGATTACCTCCCGCAGCTCGATTGTCGGGGTCGAGATCAGCCGGTGATCGAAGCTTGGATTTCCGGTGTCGCCGCTGACCAGCTCGAACAGGCCGGTGGGGCGCAGATCAATCAGAGCCCCGGCCGGCAGGTCGACACGCAGGCGCTTGACCGTGAGGCGCCAGCGCGCGCTGCCCAGATCCTCCGCGGCGGCCACCATGAAGGGCCAGTCCCGGTAGCTCATGATCTGACCCGCCACGGGTGCCGGCAAAGCGGGATCGGCCTCCACCTCGACGCTCGGCGCGCCGGCGCTGATGGCGGCGGTCACGCTCACGAAGGGCTGCCAGGCGAAGCCCTGGCCGCTGTCAAAGGTCGCATCGCCGTCAAATGGAACACCACTCTCCCAGAGGTCGCGCCGGATCTCGCGGGCCGGGAAGGTCAGCACATCGGCCATCTCCACGCGCAAGATGCCGGCAATCCCCTCCACATGCGCAATCAACGCGCGCCACTCGGGGATTTCAGCGCGCCACAAATGCACCTGCGGCGTGCCGCGCCAAAGCGGCGTCTGGGTGATCACCGTTTGCACCCCGCCCGAGGCGCGTTTGCCGCGCCAGTCGATACCCCAATCAAAGCGCATCAACTTCATCAGGCGCGGCGGAACGGTGATGATCTCACGCGCCATCACTCACCCCGCCACTGCGCTTCATTCGCGACCGCCGGAAAAGCGCGGCGCTGCGAGACCATCGACCCGCTGACAATCTGGACAGTCTGCCGTGCCGCCAGGCCGGTCGCCCGATCAACCACTTCGGCCAACAGGCCGTCGCCGAGATAGATGACGACCTCGGATCTCGATGGTTCTTGTCGCGGCGCGGGTGTTGCCGGCACTCCTTCCGCGACCAATGCGCGCGGGGGCGTGCCCGCATTCATCGCCTCGAGCAGGTGGCGGTGGCGTTTGGTTGCCTCGGCGGTCATGACGAATTCGCCGGAGGAAAGCATCACCGGCACCTCATCCGAGGTGCCGCTGCCTGGCCCGGTAACCAGGCCGCCAGTGGCAAGGCCAGGAATGATGGCACTCACGAACATGCCAAGGAGGCCACCCGAGGATTGCACGCCGAAGAGCGACGCCAGCGGCCCCTCGCCCAGCAGAAGCGCCTGAAGGGCTGCGCGCTCAATGGCGCGGGCCACATCGTCCATCACATCGGCAAAGCTCGCGCCCTCGAATATGAGCTTGT
>JALXER010000410.1 GCA_027069385.1 Paracoccaceae bacterium | reverse complement strand
GCCCCCCAGAACAGCCGCCCCAGCCAGCCCGGTTTGCGCGCCGCAAAGCGGGTGGCGACCTGCATCGCTGCGGTTTGGGGCTGGTCCGGCTCGGGCACCGGCGGGGCCTCTGAGGGGGTGGGCGCGGATTCGGTATCGTCCAGCTCAAACCGGATCGGGCCTTGGCGTTTGGTCATCTTGTCCCCCTTTGTCCGGGCCAGTAAAACTGGATATCGGGCAAATTGTCCTCGTTATCCGCCCCGTCGGATCGTGCGGTTTCTATCAACCCTTCGCGCCGGTAAAACCGCTGAGCACCGGTGTTTTGTGCCAGAGTCCACAGGCTGAAACCCCCGGGGAAATAGGCCTTGCACTGGTCCAGCAACGCCTTGCCGATCCCGCGCCCCTGATAGGCGCGCGCCAGATACAGGCAATCGAGCTGCCCCAGTTCCACCGACAAAAACCCCGCAACCGTATCACCATCCAGCGCCAGCACCACCGCGCCATTCAGGATCCGTTCAACCATCGCATCGTTCGAGGCGCTTTGTGGATTATCCAGCGGATACCACGGGGTATCCGCCACCCATTGCGCCAGAATTTCGGCGCAGGCGGGCGCATCATCGGGCACGGCAGTGCGAAAGGAAATGCCGTTCATAGCCGGTCCGCCAGCAGAAATTGCGCCGCCTTGTCGAGCCGGATATGGGGCAGCCCCGCATCGCGCTGCGCCCCGAGTTGTGGCGGCGCAAAGCGCATCAGGTCAAAATCCTTGTCCAGCCAGCTTGGGGCGCCGTCGCGGGCCGGACCAAGCAGATCATGCGGGTTTTCGGGCAGGTCTCCGGGGTGGAGGGCAACGGTTTTGCCGCTATCCATCAGGGTGCCGCGTACGCAATCCACAGGGGCGCCCTGATGGGTCAGGGTTTGTTCGACCGTGGCGCGGATGGCGGCGATTGACAGGGTTGCGGTGGTCGCCCCTTTGAAATCCGCCCGCGCCCGTGCTTCGGTCAGCAATTGTTCCAGAATGGCGGTCAGGGCCGGATGCTGGCTATGGTGGATATGGTCGGCCTTGGTGGCGGCAAACAGGATCTTTTCGACCTTGCGCCCCAGAATTTTGCTAAGCCAGCTGTTTTTTCCGGGACGAAAGCAGGTCAGGATTTCGGCCATGGCCACGCGCAGATCATCGAGCGCCTGCGGGCCGGCATGGATGGCGCCCAGCGCGTCTACCAGTACGATCTGGCGGTCAATTCTGGCGAAATGGTCGCGGAAAAACGGTTTGACCACCTTGGATTTATACGCATCGAAACGCCGCTCGAACTCGGTATATAGCATCCCGCGTCGCGGCTTGTCGGGGCGGGGTAGCGGGGCGAAGGTCAGCGCCGGAGAGCCTTCCAGATCGCCGGGCATCAAAAACCGCCCTGGTGAACAGGATGAAAAACCCGCCTCGCGCGCGGACCCCAGATAGGCGGTAAACGCATTGGCGAGGTCCTGCGCGTGGCGCTCATCGAACCGTTCCGAAGGGTCGCTGGCCTCGGGCCGGGCAAGCCAGCCCTCGGCCAGCGACGCGCGACCCGGCGCGCGAGCCTGTTGCAACATCTGCGCCGACCAGTCGGCGTAGCTTTGCTGGAGAAGCGGCAGATCAAGCAGCCATTCGCCCGGATAGTCGACAATATCGATATGCACCAGCCGCGCCCCGCGCAATCCGGCCAGCATGCCCGCAGGGCGTATGCGCAGCGACAGGCGTAACTGGCTGATCGCTCGGGTCGAGGAAGGCCATTCACCGGCGCGCAACGCCGCCAGATGCTGTTCAAAGGCAAAGCGCGGCACCGTATCGTCGGGCTGGGGTTGCAGGAACGCGGCCTCTATCCGGCCATTGGCGGCGGGCACCAGTTGCGCCATGCGCGATCGGTCGAGCAGGTTGGCGACCAGCGAGGTAATGAACACGGTTTTACCGGCGCGTGACAGGCCGGTCACACCAATGCGCACCACCGGTTCCAGCATCTCGCGCGCCCCGGCCTGCGTATCGTCGATCACCCGGGCGATCTGATCGGCTATGTCGGCAATTCCCACGCGCGTTCCTTATGGTTTCAAGCGGTTCACCCCAATGTAAGCAGCCTGCCCGCCGGAATCCAGTCTGATCGACCGGCACCCCTGACGGTGCGCGCGGCGCTATCCGACAATCGTGCCGAATATCCGCCCGACCAGCGCCGTTGCCGCCATGGCTGCCGCACCCCACAGGGTGACGCGGGCGATGGCGCGAAACAGCGGCGCGCCACCGGCCTTGGCCGACAGCGATCCGAGCAACCCCAGCACCAGTATGGAAATCACCGTCGTAACCCAGATGATGCTGGTCAGCGGCGCAAAAATCACCGCCATCAACGGCAGCGCCCCGCCGATCGAAAACGTGGCAGCCGAGGCCAGCGCCGCCTGAACCGGACGGGCTTTGCTTAGGTCGGTAATGCCCATTTCGTCGCGGGCATGGGCCTCTAACGCGTCGTGTTCGGTCAGTTGTACCGCCACATCGCGGGCCAGTTCGGAGGTCAGCCCGCGCATTTCATAGATTTTGGCCAGTTCCGCCAGTTCCGCATCCGGATTTTTCTGCAATTCGCGGCTTTCGCGGGCCAGATCGGCGCGCTCGCTGTCGGATTGCGAGGAAACCGACACATATTCACCGGCGGCCATCGACATGGCCCCCGCGATCAGCCCGGCCAGCCCGGCCAGCAGAATTTCGCTTTGGCCGGTACCCGCTGCCGCCACCCCGATAATGATCGATGCCGTCGAAACGATCCCGTCATTGGCGCCCATCACCGCCGCGCGCAGCCAGCCGGTGCGGGTAACGTAATGGGCTTCGTCGTGGTGTGAATACATGATGGCCTCTCCTGTTCTGCATCCTTCCCTTACCCAAGTTCAACGGGGAAATAAAGATGACAGATGCGCCGCTATTTGCGCGCGCTGGCCCGCGCCTTTTGCGAGGCGGATTTGAGCTGCCCGCAGGCCGCCATGATATCCTCGCCGCGCGGCGTGCGAACCGGACTGGCATAACCGGCATTGTTGACGATCTCGGCAAAGGCCTCGATCCGGTCCCAGTCGGAACGCTGATAGGGGCTGCCGGGCCACGGGTTGAACGGAATCAGGTTGATCTTGGCCGGAATTCCCTTGATCAGCGCCACCAGACGGCGCGCGTCGGCGTCGCTGTCATTGATACCTTTCAGCATCACATATTCAAAGGTGATCCGTTCGGAGTTGCTAAGGCGTGGATAGGCGCGCAACGTGTTCAGCAGGGTTTCGATGTTCCACTTTTTGTTGATCGGCACCAGCTGGTCGCGCACCGCGTCGGTCGTGGCATGAAAGCTGACCGCCAGCAGGCAGCCGATTTCCTGTCCGGCGCGCTCGATCTGGGGCACCACGCCCGAGGTCGAAAGGGTAATACGGCGGCGCGAGATCGAAATGCCCTCGTTATCCATGACGATATGCATCGCATCGCGCACGTTCTCGTAATTATAGAGCGGTTCGCCCATGCCCATCAGCACCACGTTGGTAATGCGTCGTCGCCCCTCTACCGGCCCCGAATCGTCGGGCCATTCGTCCAGATCATCGCGCGCCACCATCACCTGCGCCACGATTTCACCGGCGCTTAGATTGCGCACCAGATTCTGGGTGCCGGTATGGCAGAACGAACAATTCAGGGTGCAACCGACCTGCGAGGAAATGCACAGCGTGCCGCGGTTTTCATCGGGGATATACACCGCCTCGACCTCGTGACCGTCGAACAGGCGCAACAGGTATTTGCGCGTACCGTCCATGGACACCTGTTTAGTGGTGATGGCCGGGCGGGCAAGGGTGAAATGTTCGGCCAGTTGACCGCGAAACGCCTTGGCCAGATTGGTCATGACGCTGAAATCCTGCGCGCCCTTCTGATAAATCCATTGCCAAAGCTGGCTGGTGCGCATGCGGGCCTGCTTTTCGGGCACACCTATGCCGATCAGTGCATCGCGCATGGCGTCACGGGTTAGGCCGATCAGGTTGGGGTGCCCGGGTCCGTCCGGTCGGGAAACAGCGGTAACATCAGGGACAAGCGGGGTTACTGGCACAGCTCTTGCGCCTTTTCCAGCGCAGCGGTAAAGCCGATCAGCGAGATGGTATAGATCGTGTCGGTACCCCGCGCCGACCGCCCGTTGACAATTGCCTCGGCACCGCCACGCATCGCCGCGATCAGGCGGCTGTCATCCTCGGGGCGGGTCCAGGCCTTTTTCGGGTCGGTTTCGGCAAACGGATACAGCGAAACGGTGGTATCGCGAATACGCATCTGCACGATGTTTTCCTGGTCGAGCGGATACCCGGCCGAGAAAATCGGCTGAATGCTTTGCGGGTTGCCCGGCACAACGGCCACCTCGAACGTGGTATCGCCGTGGTCCACATCGACCGCCGCACCATTGCGCCGCGCCTTTGAATCGATCGGGCGGGAAATGATCACACAAACCTTGGGGTTTTCAAAAACCGCATAGCTCCAATCGGTGAAAGAGCCGAGGATATCAACGCGCTCTGCCTTGGCGGGCAAAGCAAACGGGCCGGCAATCAACAATAGGGCCAGAAACGAATGGATGGCTTTCACAACAAGCTCCTGAATGGGTTAACGCAAAAACGCGGGATTTACTGACAAAGCTCGGTGGCTTTTTCCATCGCGGCGGTAAAACCGAGCAGCGAAAAGATATCGGTGGTCACCGTGCCGCGCGTAGAGGTGCCGATAACCGTGGCCAGTGAACCGCTTTTCATGGCGTCGATCAGGGCGGCGTCGTCATCGGGACGCGGCCAGGCAAATTCGGCGTGGACTTCCTTGTTCGGGTACAGGTTTATGACTGTGTCATCCACATGGAATTCAACGGTAGAATCCGGTGCAAGGGGGTAGCCGGCAAGAAAACTGGGTTCGGAAACCACATTGTCGCTGGGAATGATCGAAACATAGAACCGGATCTCGCTACGGCTTACGGTAACTTCCTTGCCATCGCGCTTGGCGCTCCAACTGGACGGAGAAGCAACGACAAAGCATTCCTTGGGGTTCTCGGCGACGTAGATGCTCCAGTCCGTTTCGATCTGGGCAATCTCGGGCGTGGCGTCCTGCGCCTGCGCACCGCCAAAGCTGGCAAGGGCAAACCCGATTGCCGCCATACTCGTAAATCTTCCCGACATTTTCAGCCTCCTGCTCAAACCGACTGCGCTATGGGGCCAGTTTTTTGACCCGTTTTGAAGTTCATAGCTTGTATTATGTCCACCTACACGATTTAGATAAGTTGAAAAAGGGGAAATTTTCCAGCTTTAACCGCAGCGCGCCGCCGGTTTCGGCGCGAAACTGCCTATAGCCGGAACAATGATCAAGGGGAAAAGCAATGGCTGACGCTGTGAAACTGGTCGAGCTGGTGCGCGCCGGACGGGTTGAATCGATTCACCGCGGCCACGCGGTTGTGGCGGATTTCAACGGCGAAGTGCTGGCCGAATGGGGAAATACGGATGCGGTGATCTATCCGCGCTCGGCCTGCAAAATGCTGCAGGCACTGCCGCTGGTTGAAAGCGGGGCCGCCGATGCGGCGGGGCTGGGGGGCAACCATCTGGCGCTGTCCTGTGCCAGCCATCAGGGCGCGCATATGCATACCGATCTGGTGACCTCGTGGCTGGAAGGGCTGGGACTGGCCGAGGGCGACCTGCGCTGCGGCCCGCAAATCCCCAACGATCATGAAGCACGGGCGCTATTGCGTGAGGGGTTCGGCCAACCCTGCCAGATACACAATAACTGTTCGGGTAAACACACCGGTTTTCTGACCCTGAACCGGCATCTGGGCGGCGGAGCAGAGTATATCGAGATTGACCATCCGGTGCAAAAGGCGGTGCGCGAAGCGTTCGAGGCCATGACCGGCGCGCCCTCGCCCGGCTGGGGGGTTGACGGGTGTTCGGCCCCCAACTTTGCCTGCAAGGTCGGGGATCTGGCGCGCGGCGTTGCCAAAATGGCGCGACCCGATGCGCTGGGCGGTGTGCGCGGCAAAGCGGCCAAACGCCTGATCAACGCCATGATGGCCCACCCGTTGCTGGTGGCCGGTGAAACGCGGGCCTGTTCCGAACTGATGATTGCCGCCAAGGGCAAGGCGGCGATCAAAACCGGTGCCGAAGGGGTGTTTGTCGCGATCCTTCCCGGGCGCGGCCTTGGCGTCGCACTAAAGATAGAGGACGGAAATTCGCGGGCCTCGGAATCGGCCATGGCGGCGCTGCTGGTGCGCCTTGGTGTGCTGAACCCCGATGATCCCGCGGTGCAAAAGCGCCTGTGCAAACCCGAGATCAACCGGCGCGGCATTCTTGCCGGCAGCATCCGGCCCCATGACCGGCTGTATCAGGGCGGCGCGGCGCTTTGACACCTGCCCCCCCCCGTTTTCTTTTCGGCTGTGCCACGACTTGCGTTTCGCCAAAGCAGAGGTAGAAACGACCTGAATCGCGAAAATACTATCTTGGATCAATGAAGCGGCAGATAGTATTTGGAAAGCCTTTCTGATATCGGAATTCTTTTTAGTTTTGCAATTTCCTCAAGCGTCCAATCAAAAGATTTCCTATTTCCATGACTGATTAACTGATCCTGAACTTTCGCGTAAAAACTGGAGTATGCTATAATGTACTCAGAATTGTGTTTGTTTGGTCGTTGATTCCACGCTTTCTCAAGCCGTGCGGCCTTTAGATATTTTTCCTTCGCTGCACTATGTTCTTCCAGCCCGTAGTGAGCATTGGCCGCCTGTATCAACGCAATTTGCTTTGGCCCATCCGGAAGTTGCATCGAATTAAACCGGTTTAAAGCCTCTCGATACCTCTTTTTAGAAATGAGTAGCGTAGCCCTCTGCCACTGAAAAATTTTCCTACGGATCCCAAAGAATTGCTTTATCTGTTTCATCATCTTCTGCCGATACCCCACCTTAAATACCATCGTCTAGGTTGCCATCTTTCGGGTTCAGATCCTAGTGATTTCGTTTGGTTTGATCTTTCAACAGAAAGAACCAAACATCCGTCGAGAAAACAGGCTTCACGCGTTTCCCGTTGCAAGCACGCATCCAATCTGGCTTTCATGTCATTTTCTTAACCGGCTCTATGGCGTGATGTTGGCGAACCAGTCGCGGGTAAAGCGATAGAACTGTATTCCGTAATCCAGTGTTGCGCTTTGGAAATAGTGGTGATCGGCCATTTCCGGCGGGGGGTCTAGTGTGGCGATATGGGTTTGCAGGGATTCCAGCGTGGCGATGGTCTCATCCAGACGGGCGGTGAAGCGGGCGATTTGCGCGGCGCGTTCGGCCTTGGGCAGATGGCCGAAAAAGAACAGCCGCACCAGTGATTCGTCTTTGGTATCGGGCAGTGCCAACCCCTGCCCCAACCAGCTTTGGTAATGCTCCCTGCCGGTCTCGGTTATGCGGTAGACCTTTTTGGCCCGCCCGTTTTGCGTAACTGCCCGCACCGTGGCAAACCCAGCCTTTTCCAGCTTTTTCAGTGCAGGGTGGATGCTGCCCATGCTTGCCTTGTAAAAAAACCCGGTAGAGCCATCCATGGCTTTTTTGATGTCATAGGCGGTCAGGTCGTGAAAACACAGCAGGCCTAAAATGATTTTGTCCTGCATGGCTTAAAACTCCTGATAGGTGACGATGTCGTCAAAAAGCGGCGTATAGGGCGTATTGATACCTTTCAGGGTACGGTCAAGGAAATTCAGGATGATATGGTTCAGTTCCTCGCCAAAGCGCACCGGATCGACCGGTCCGAGGACAGGCAGCAGCTTGCCGCCCTGCACATAGTTCAGATCTCCGAAATTCATGTGGCGCGCGCCGGTAAATACCGCCAGACACCCCGGCACGCCGCTATGTTCGTGCAGGTGCCGGTTGGTATAGCCGGTCTCCAGCAGGTCACCGGCAATCGCGGCCTTGTCGGCCATCAGCGAGCAGGTCGGCACGCGCAAGACCGCCTGTTGTGCCGGAATATCAAAGGCAAATGGCGCATCGAGGTTCAGCACGGCCTTGATGGCGGGATTGTCCAGAGACGCGGCAATAGAGGTAATCCCGCCCAGCGAATGCCCCATGGTGGCGATGCGCTCCGTATCGAAACCGGGATCCAGCGCGGGGTTCAGGTTGGTGGCGGTTACGGCGGCGATAACCGCGTTGGTGTCCTCGACCCATTGGCGAATGATCGGCTGGTAATCGGCAAAGGCCGGCCCCCGGGCAAAGGTACGCATAGCCTGCCAGTAGTCCTCGAAGCCCCCGGCCTTTTGCATATCGTCCAGCATAATCCTGAACGAATCGGCGCTGCGGCGGGCAAAACTGTCCATGTCGGCAAAGGCCCGATAGGCGGGGCTTGCGGGGTCGTAGGGCTGGCTGGTGCCATCGGCGAACTCGGTCAGGACACTGGTGCCGGGATGCGAGATCGCCAGCAGAATATAGCCGTGGCTGGCCAGTTCCTGCATGTTGCCGGTGTTTTGCTGGGCGAAAGAAGCAAACCCGTGGTTGAATACCACCACCGGAAACCGCCCCTCGGCCAGAGGCGCGTTCAGAAAGGCTAGCGATTCGCGCTCCTCGGCCAGAAAATCGGGCATGCCGACTACCCGCATGACCGCCTGCATGGTTTGCAGGCTGGCCACCGGTGCGCGCGAACCCGTACTTGCATCGGTCGGATACCATGCGCGAATGTTTATCCTGCGCGGCGCGCCGGTGATTGCAGAATCAAACGTAGTATCAAAGCCGGTGGTGCCGATCCGGTAAGGACCGGTGGGTTGAAAGGGTGGCACCGGCCGCAAAAAGACCAGATAAAACCCGATCGCGCCAAGGATAACGGCCGCAAACAGGCCCAGAAGAATGCGTTTGAAAGACATGACGGCTCCTTATATTTCGAATCGAAACATATCGGCTAGAAATATTGCTTGTCAAGCACCTTGCCCCCGCCGGTATTCCCCTGTAAACATGGCGCATGACCCGTGTCTTTGATCTTGATGACCATACCCGCCTGCCGTGGCGTTTCCACGCTGGGGGCTTGATACAGCAGCGCGGCGCATAGGCGCGTGCGCTTCGCCCTTTTCCCGTTTTCCATATCTGCGAGACAATCATGACCGCTAAAACCCTGTATGACAAATTATGGGATGCCCATGTGGTATCCACCGACCAAGACGGCACCAGCCTGCTTTATATCGACCGGCATCTGGTCCACGAAGTGACCTCTCCGCAAGCATTCGAGGGGCTGCGCGTTGCGGGCCGCTCGGTACGCGCGCCTGACAAAACCATTGCGGTGCCCGATCATAACGTGCCCACCACTAAGGACCGTGAATCGGGCATTGATAACATCAAGAACGACGAATCGCGCATCCAGTTGCAGGCGCTCGACAAGAACGCCCGTGAATTCGGTATCCATTATTATCCGGTAGAGGATATCCGTCAGGGTGTTGTGCATATCGTTGGCCCCGAACAGGGTTGGACCTTGCCCGGCATGACCGTGGTTTGCGGCGACAGCCACACCGCGACGCACGGGGCGTTCGGCGCGCTGGCGCACGGGATCGGCACGTCCGAGGTC
>JALXER010000409.1 GCA_027069385.1 Paracoccaceae bacterium | reverse complement strand
CCCTTTGGGCCGGGCCGCCCTGCGGGCGGTAGGGGGGCGTTCCGCCCCCTCGCGACATACGTCGCTCCCCCCCTGAGAGTATTTATGGAAGAATGAAGTCCCTAACCTTCTTCTTTTCCCAAGTATCCCGGGGGTGAATGGCGCTTGCGCCAGAGGGGGCTGGCCCCCTGCCGCGGCGAAGCCGAGGCCCGGCCCAACGGGAGGAGGCGCATTGCGAATGCAATGCGCCGACGACGGGCGGGAGAGGCCCGGAACAGGGTTACAAGATTGCCAGCACGTTTTCGGGGGGGCGGCCGATGGCGGCTTTAGGGCCATTCAGTACCAGCGGGCGCTGGATCAGTTTGGGTGTGGCAACCATTGCCGCAATCAGCGTTTCGGCGTCGCTATCTTTGCTAAGGCCCTGTTCCTTGAACGCGGCCTCGTTGGTGCGCACCAGATCAACGGGGTTGCCGCCCAAGGCGTCGATTGCCGCGCGCAGGTCCTGGGCCCCGGGCGGGGTTTTCTGATAGTCGATCACCACCGGGTCCACGCCGTTTTCACGCAGTAGTTCAAGGGTTTGCCGCGATTTGGAGCAACGCGGATTGTGCCAGATGATAACGCTCATAACCATTCCTTCATATCGATTCCCACAGCTTGCTGCACATTGGCATACCCGTCTCGTTCCAGCAACCGGTCCAGCCCGTGCACCACGTCCCGCACCACTGACATTCCGCCAAACACCAGCGAGGTATAAAGCTGCACCGCGCTCGCCCCCGCCCTGATCTTGGCATAGGCCTGTTTTGCACTACCTATCCCCCCGACCCCGATCAGATCTACCTGTCCTTGCGTTATTTCAAACAGTTGCGCCAGCACGCGGGTGGATTTGTCAAACAGCGGTGCGCCGGAAAGCCCGCCGGCCTGATCCCGTTGCGCATCGCGTAGCCCTTCACGCGACAGGGTGGTATTAGTGGCGATGATCGCGCTGATACCGGTTTCGAGCGCCGCCGTGGCAATGTCGCTCAGCTCTCCCCGGGTCAGATCGGGGGCGATTTTCAAGAATATCGGGATAGGGCGGGGCAGGGCCGCGCGCGCCGTCATCACACCATCCAGCAGTGCGGTCAGGGCCGCTTTGCCCTGCAAATCGCGCAGGCGTTCGGTATTGGGAGAAGACACATTTACCGTGGCAAAATCCACATGCGGGCCGATGCTTGCCAGAACACGGGCGTAATCCGCCGCGCGGTCATCGCTGTCCTTATTGGCCCCCAGATTGATGCCCGCAATCCCGTCGCGGGGCCGGTCCGCCAGACGCGCCGCAATGGCTTGCGCGCCGTCATTGTTAAAGCCAAAGCGGTTGATCGCGGCGCGATCCTCGGTCAGGCGAAACAGGCGCGGGCGCGGGTTGCCCAGTTGCGGACGCGGCGTCGCGGCCCCAACCTCGACAAAGCCGAACCCGGCGCGCAGCAGCGGTGCCACCGCCACCGCATTCTTGTCAAACCCTGCCGCCAGACCAACCGGATTGGGCAGGTCCAGCCCGCCCACATGGCAGCGCAACCGGTCGGATGTGATGGAGCCGGGCAGGTCCACCAACCCCATGCGCAAGGCGCGCAGCGCCAGCCCGTGGGCGCGCTCGGGGTCCATGGCATGGGCCAGTTTCAACCCCGCCTTTTCGAATAGCCGCTTCACAATACCCCGTCCGGGAAAATATGGCCGTCAACGGCGCAGGGCAGCGGCTTGGCCCAGATCACATCGGCCATGCGCAACGGCCGGTACAGGTGCGGAAACAGCGCTCCATCGCGCGAGGGCTCCCACTTCATCGCGGGGTCATCGGGATCAACCGCCACCAACACCAGCCCCTCCACACCGGCAAAATACTTGGCCGCCGTTTCCGCAACCGTTTCAGCGGTTGAAAGGTGGATATAGCCATCGGCCAGATCAATCGGTGCCCCTCTGGTTTCGCCGCTTGCCTTTAGCGCCGCCCATTCCTGCCCAAGAAATATTTTGTAAACCGCCATGTGGTGCATCCCGTTCCGTTCAGGGCTGTTTTGCCCCGAGACCGGTCAAAGTTCAACCGTGTAATGTCGGGCCACGTCAGGACCGGCAGCGCACCCAAAGTTTAATCAAATTTGCCTTTATTTGTGGGCTGATTACCACGCCAAGCCCGCCGGAATTAACCTTTCCCTCACCAGTTTCCCCGATGTTCAAGCGTGGTGGAGATTTAGATAGGTGGGGAAATGTCCTATTTTGTGAAACACATGCTGGATTTGTCGACGGGGCATCTGACCGAGGATACCCGCCGTCGCATGGGTGAAGACTCGCGTAACTTTTTTGTCGGCAAGCCCTGTTCGCTGCCGTTTGCGGTCAAAGGCAGCAGCTACGGCTGGTTTATCGATGTGCGCGACGCCGCCGAGCGCAGCTATTCCAAAATCCCCTATCCGTCCGATATTGTCGATTGTTACGAATTGGCCATCCGGTACGGGGCCAGTTTTATCCTTTTTGATCGCGACGCCGAGCGGCACCCCGAACTGAACTGGTATGGCAGTGATGATCAGGAAGCCTATTACGATCCGCCGGAATCGACGGTTCAGATCGGCTCGGACGGATTCCCGCGCGACCTTGCCGATATTAAAGAGCTGTTCAACCGCTAACGGTTCTGTCTCAGGGCAACCAAGGTTGACGTCGGGTAAGAAAATTGGGCAAAATTGAGGCAAATCAAGAAAATTTTTCAAAAACCTGAGGAAAATATATAAAATATGTATTGGTGTAACAATATGAAAATAAATGAAAAAAAGCTTCTTAATCCATAGGAAAACAAAAAAATGATGTGAAAAACACAATCGGCTTAAAAAGCCATATTTCTGCCTAAGTGAATGTGCATAAACTATGTGTGCACAGAGCAAGTTTAT
>JALXER010000408.1 GCA_027069385.1 Paracoccaceae bacterium | reverse complement strand
GCCCTCTACCACCGGCCCAAGGCCGTTGCGCAAATCAATGATCGTGGCCAGCCCCGATTTGCCCCTTTTCATGCCCGCAAAACTTTGCAGGAACTCCGCCGATGATTCACCGGTTTGCCCGCGCAGAACCGTTTCCAGCTTTTCCATATCCCACGGGTACAATGCGGCCTGTTTTTTTGTGTCGTTGCGGTCAAGCACCTTGGCAAATGCCTCGGTCACCGTGTCTTTCCAGCGCGCATTGACCCCTTGATAATACAGGAACACCGTATCTTCGCGCGCCGGAGGAAAATGCTTTTCCTTGCTGTTGACCACCTCGACCGCGCCCTTGAACAGGTTTTTCGTGATCGTCTCGGGGTCGAGCAACGCAAGAACCTTGTCAACACTGACCTCGATTCTTTCCAGTTTCTCTTTGTGGTCATTTAAGATGGTCACGCTCAGGTCATGCAACCAGATGCCATAGGCCGCTTTTGCCTCGGGGTAGGAGTCGGATTTCAGAATTTCGCCCAGCCCGTGTATGACCAGCATCCCGAAACTGCGGCGGACCTTGTCGGTGTCGCCCAGCCCCGATCTTGCAATATTCATGAATTGCCGGGGAATTTCGTTGTCGGTCCAACCGGTCAGATCGGCCAATAGCGCGCCTAGCTGCTTGTTGATTTCCTGTTCGCATTCTTCGACCCCGCTATTCCCGATATACATATGAACCCCTGCCATCGCCGGCAGGGCACAGCGATCAATGGCGGTGGTCAAAAGTTCTTGGTTCTGGTCCTGTTTGGCGGCGTTGGCATGGATTTTTGCGCATTTTTCCAGCACCAGATTGCAAAAGGTAACGGCATCATCGTCGGCATTGGTCGGGTTGGATTTTGCAGCAACTATACCCTGCGTTGCCTTGGCAACTATGCGCGCCGCATCGGTCCATGCAAACCGGTAGGCCCGTAGCAGGTCGTGGTTCTGGCTTAACCCCGCACTGGCGCTGCGATGGGACAAATAGGATTCGAGCTGAAAAGTAATGTGTTTTGGGATCAGCTTGGCCGCTGCGGGGGACAGCTGCTGAAGAAACCCGACCAGATCCATGCTGCACCTTTTACCCTGTTAAAAGGTTAACAGTAGCAACAAGTTGGCACGAGTCAACCGCCCCGCGTGGTGATTTGATCAGGCAAAGATAAACAGATCCGGCGTCAGTTCGGCCATGCCCACGCCGCGCAGCTCGATAAAGACATCGGCAATTTCAAAGGTGCCCGAATACCAGGCGATATGCGCATCGCCTTCGGCATCTTCGGTGATGGTCAGACCGCCCATGGTCAACCCGGCAATTTCGCTGAAATCCAGATGGTCGAAGGCGGTGTCGAAATCCTCGACAATATTGTTCGAGGCCCCGCCACCCATGCCGCTAGAAGGTTGCGGATCCACTTCCTTGAAAATAATCGTGTCGGAACCGCCGCCCGAGACGATGAAATTGGTGCCCCCCGCGCCAAAGATCAGGTCGTTGCCATCGGTGCCGAACAGCACCTCGTTATAGATTTCCAGCCCGCCGCGGTCGTCGCCGATATTAACCTTGGCCCCGTCGAGAATCTGAAAGGTGATCGGCTGCCAATAGCCGGCATTCAACTGGATGGTTTCGATCCCGTAGCGGTCGGCACCGAACTGTTCCTGCACCGTAACGCTGGATGCGCCACCATCGAGCGACAGCACCATATCCAGCCCCGAAGTGTCAAAGGACATGCGGGCAAACGCATCGGCGCTGCCCCCGGATGACGGCCCGTACAGGCCGAAAATCTCGATCGTATCAAGGCTGCCCGCCCCGCTGGCCTGACCTTTGTCGTGAATGATGTTGTGGCCCATATCCGACAGGCTGCCCAGCCCGTCCAGATCATAGCCGATGCGATAGGTATCGGCCCCGCGCCCGCCGAAAAGCTGGTCATTGCCGCGCCCCGCCGACAGCATATCGTCGCCGCCGCCACCCTTCAGAATATCGTCTCCGTCCTGCCCGTAAATATAATCATTGCCCGCACCGCCGATGCCGCGGTCATTGCCGCTGCCCAGCTTGATCGTGTCGTTGCCTGCCTGCCCCTTGACCACGTCATTGCCGTCCTGCCCGAACAAGTAGTCGTCACCATCGCCGCCAAAGATCCGGTCACGGCCGTTGCCGCCGCGCACAATATCGTTGCCCGCGCCCGCATAGACCTTGTCATTGCCGTCATTGGCCGAGATATAGTCGTCTCCACCCAGCCCGCGCAGCACATCCTTGCCGTTGGTTCCCGCCAGCAGGTCCGCAACGCTGCTGCCGGTATCCGTCGTGGCCAGCGCGTAGGAAACACCGCCGAACTGGGCGAACTCTACCCCTGTGCCCGCGTAATGACCGGTGACGGTAATTTCATAAGCCGGTTTGGCGGCATCGCGAAAACTGCCAGGACGGTACGGAGTGTTGATGATCAGATCATCGCCCACCCGTACCGCCGTAGCATAGCCCGCGTAACCGAGCGTGCCGCTGTAAACCAGTGCGCCGGCACCGGTGATAGTGTCTGTCGCACCATCAGTACCCGCATCATCGATGATATACCGGTGGATATCGCTCGCGCCGTAAGAGTCGGTCAACTGATAGGTATCGGCCCCGTCCCCGCCCGACATATAGTCGGGCGCGCCGTAAGTGGTAACGCCGTAAGGGATAAAGATGTCGTCTCCCGAAGTCCCGATCAGGGAATCGGTACCGGTTGTGCCGCTGATAGTGGTCATAAATGCTTCCTTTGTGCCGCCGTGCAACGCCTGTATACCCATCCCCACCCGTCAGTTTCCTGACAGGCCTTGTCAGCAAATTGTCAGCATTGGCACCTGCTGGCCCCTCTGCGCCCTCGGGGAGCCTAAAGGCCCCCCTCGGCCTCAGAGCC
>JALXER010000407.1 GCA_027069385.1 Paracoccaceae bacterium | reverse complement strand
CAAAACAGGAGCGGAGCTTGCGCTGTGCTACGACGAATAATGCCCGAACTTCCCGAAGTCGAAACCGTGATGCGTGGCCTTGCGCCGGTGATGCAGGGCGTGCGTATTGCCCGCGCGCAGGTCAACCGCCCCGACCTGCGCTGGCCGTTTCCGCCCCATATGGAAGCGCGACTGACCGGCGCGCGGATAGAAATGATGCGGCGGCGCTCCAAATACATTCTGGCGGGGCTGGATAGCGGTGAAACCCTGTTGATCCATCTGGGCATGTCGGGGCGCATGGTAATTAACCCCGAGGCGGACCAGAAACACGACCATGTGGTGCTGGAAATGGAAACCGGAGCCCGCATCGTGTTCAACGACCCGCGCCGCTTTGGCGCGATGGACCTGTGCGATACTGCCACACTGGACCAACACCGCCTGATTGCGGTGCTGGGGCCGGAACCGCTGGGCAACCGGTTTGACGCGGCCTATCTGGAAACGGCGTTCAAAGGGCGAAAGATGCCGGTCAAATCGGCGCTGCTCGACCAGCGAATCATCGCGGGGCTGGGCAATATTTATGTGTGCGAGGTGCTCTGGCGCGCCGGAATCCACCCGCAAACCGCCATTGGCACCCTTGCGCCGCACCGGATGCCCGTATTGGTGCGCCACATCCGCGAGGTGCTGACCGAAGCGATCGAGGCGGGCGGGTCATCCTTGCGCGATTATGTGCAAACCAACGGGGATTTAGGCTATTTTCAACACCGTTTCGCGGTTTACGGCCGCGAGGGCAACCCCTGCGCGACACCGGGCTGCGCCGGCACCATTGCCCGCATGGTGCAATCGGGGCGATCGACATTTTACTGCCCGACCTGCCAGCAAAAGGCTTGATTGCGCCGCCCACAGTGATAGAGATTAACGCCTATGTAAGAAAATCAGGAACCCCGCATGGCCTATGAAACCATTCTTGTCGAAGTCGAAGATCATGTCGCGTTGATCACCCTCAACCGGCCCGAGGCGCTGAACGCGCTGAATTCGCAACTGCTGCAAGAACTGGGCACCGCGCTGGGCGCGGCAGACAAAGACCGCAACGTGCGCGCCATTATCATCACCGGCTCGGCCAAGGCGTTTGCCGCCGGAGCGGACATCAAGGAAATGGCCGAAAAATCCTTTGTGGACATGTTTATGGAGGATTTCTTTACCGCCGAGTCAAACGCGCTGATCAAGACCCGCAAGCCGATTATCGCTGCCGTGGCCGGATTCGCGCTGGGTGGCGGGTGCGAGTTGGCGATGATGTGCGATTTCATCATTGCCGCCGATACCGCCAAGTTCGGCCAGCCCGAAATCAACCTCGGTGTCATGGCCGGCATTGGCGGCACCCAGCGCCTGACCCGATTCGTTGGCAAATCGAAAGCCATGGAAATGAACCTGACCGGCCGCTTTATGGACGCTGACGAGGCCGAGCGCTCGGGGTTGGTCAGCCGCGTGGTTCCGGCCAAGGATCTGCTGGACGACGCCAAGAAAACCGCCGTCAAAATCGCTGAAAAATCGATGCTGACGGTGATGGCGGTCAAGGAAACCGTCAACCGGGCTTATGAAACAACGCTGAACGAAGGGTTGCTTTATGAACGCCGGGTTTTCCATGCGCTTTTCGCCACCGAAGACCAATCCGAGGGCATGGCCGCATTCACCGAAAAGCGCAGCCCGAATTTTCGTGACAAATAAGCACCGCAATGTGTTGACTTACGCAAAAAGCGGTTGTAGAGACACGCTTCATCTTTCATTACGCAAAGAACCGGAATTTATACATGGCTAACTCGCCCCAAGCAAAGAAACGTGCCCGTACCGCTGAACGCCGTGCGGTGATCAACAAAAACCGCCGCACCCGGATCAAAACCTTCATCCGTCGGGTGGAAGAGGCGATCAGCGGTGGCGATCAGGCCAAAGCCGCCGAAGCCCTGAAAGCGGCACAGCCCGAAATCATGCGCGGCGTGACCAAAGGCGTCTGGCACAAATCGACCGCGAGCCGCAAGGTTTCGCGTTTGGCCAAACGGGTTAAAGGCATGGCCGCCTAGGCCAACCTTTTTACCGGACCAGGGCACGCCTGATTCTGGCGTGCTTTTTTTTATGTCCACCATTTTTTTTAATTTTATTTTGGGGAATCCCGCATCCCTTCTCTTGCCCGAATCTGCGCCATTGGCTACGTTGACCCAATCAAATGATTCTAGCCGCATTCTGCCCGAAAGCGTGTTCAACCAAGTATCAACCCTGCATCCGGAGCGCTGATTCCCGGAATAAAAGGGATGTGTTCATTGGACTGTCGGGCAAGGTGCCAACCCGGTTTAGGGATCGGGAAAACAGGGGTGGCCGGACCGGTGGCCCGGGACAGATGACAGGGACTTGATGGAAACCGATTGCACGTCCGGCTGCTGGGGCCGGGTCAGAACCGAATTGCGAAGCACCATAGGCGCCGATGCATTCAAAAACTGGATCGATCCCGTGGTGTTCGACGGGGTTGAACAACAGACCGCGAATTTTACCGTGCCGACCAGCTTTATCGGTACATGGGTTGAAACCACCTATGGCGACATCATCAAAGACCTGTTTCAGCAACAGGGAGTAAAGATCGACGCGCTTAGGCTTGTGGCCGCCCGTCAACCGGTGCCCACCCCGAACGGGGCGGGTAAACCGGCCGAACCCGTTGCGACCAAACCCGCCGCAGGCAAGATGATTTCGACAGCGCTGGACAGCCGGTTTACCTTTGACAATTTTGTTGTCGGCCCCCCGAATGAATTGGCCCATGCCGCCTCGCGCCGTGTGGCCGAGGGCGGGGCGGTCTCGTTCAACCCGTTGTTTCTTTATGGCGGTGTCGGGCTGGGCAAAACCCACCTGATGCACGCGATTGCACATCATCTGCACCAGACCAAACCCGAATCACAGGTGCTGTACCTGTCGGCCGAACAGTTTATGCACCGCTTTGTGCAGGCGCTGCGTTTCAAGGATACGTTCAGCTTCAAAGAACAGTTCCGCTCGGTCGATATGCTGCTGATCGACGATGTGCAATTCATTGCCGACAAGAATTCTACCCAGGACGAATTTTTCCACACTTTCAACGCGCTGGTTGATCAGGGCAAGCAGATTGTTATTTCCGCCGACCGCTCTCCGGGGGAAATCGAGGGGCTGGAGGAGCGTATCCGCTCGCGTTTGCAATGCGGGTTGGTGGTTGACCTGCACCCGACCGATTACGAATTGCGCCTCGGGATTCTGCATTCCAAGGCCGAAAGCCAGGCCGAGCATTACCCCGGGATCAAGATCGATACAAAGGTGATGGAATTCATGGCCCATCGCATTTCCAACAACATCCGGGTGTTGGAGGGCGCGTTGCACCGCTTGCTGGCGCACGGCTCCCTGATCGGGCGAGAAATCAACCTCGACGTGGCGCAAGACGTGCTGTCAGACATCCTGCGTCAGTCCGAACGCAAGGTGACCATCGAAGAGATCCAGCGCAAGGTTGCGGACCATTATAACCTGCGGATGAACGACATGTTATCGGCCCGCCGCGCCCGCGCCGTTGCCCGCCCGCGCCAGATGGCCATGTACCTGTCCAAACGCCTGACCACCAAATCGCTGCCGGATATTGGTCGGAAATTCGGCGGGCGCGACCACACCACGGTAATGCACGCGGTCAAACGAATCGAAGAGCTAAAGAAAACCGACGGCCAGATCGCCGAAGATCTGGAATTGCTGCGCCGCATGCTGGAAGCATAGGGCACGCCCGCAAACGGGGCGGTGCGCGGGGGCTCCGCACCCTGTAAATTTGTCATTACCGCTTGAACTTCTGGCACTTTCCGCTAGGGTTATTTTCCGATAAATCCAAATGCGGTGGGAATAATGAAAGCCAGTATTGAACGCTCTGACCTGTTGAAAGCCATGAATCGCGCCCAATCGGTTGTCGAGCGGCGCAATACCATTCCGATACTGGCAAATGTTCTGATCGAGGCCGCCGAGGGCACGGTCAGTTTCCGCGCGACCGATCTGGATATCGAGGTTATCGACAAGGCCGCTGCCATGGTTGAACAGGCCGGTGCAACCACGGTTCCGGCGCATATGCTGCACGAAATCGTGCGCAAGCTGCCCGACGGGGCCATGGTTGCCCTGCATGATGACGGCGCGTCGGGGCGGCTGGAGGTTAGCGCCGGACGCTCGCATTTCAGCCTGGCCACCCTGCCGCGCGAGGATTTTCCGGTGATGGCCTCTTCGGAATATGACTGCAATTTTTCCGCCAAGGCACCGTTGCTGCGCCGGTTGCTGGACAAGGCGAAATTCGCCATCTCGACCGAGGAAACCCGCTATTACCTGAACGGCATCTATCTGCACGCGGCCGACAGCGCCGACGGGCGCAAGCTGCGCGCCGTAGCCACCGACGGCCACCGGCTGGCCCGGGTTGACGCAGACCTGCCCGAAGGGGCCGACAGCCTGCCCGGAGTGATTATTCCGCGCAAGGCCGTGGGCGAGCTGGGCAAGCTGCTGACCGATGATGACGGGGTTATCGCGGTATCGGTTTCGGAAACCAAGGTCCGTTTTGCCACGCCCGAGGTTACCCTGACCACCAAGGTGATCGACGGGACATTCCCCGATTACACCCGGGTTATTCCGACCGGCAACACCAAGCGGCTGGAGGTTGACGCCGCCGAGTTCGCCAAGGCCGTAGACCGGGTTTCAACCGTTTCGTCCGAGCGCTCGCGCGCGGTCAAGCTTTCCCTTGACGAAGACCGGCTGGTCTTGTCCGTCAACGCCCCCGACAGCGGCGCCGCGGATGAGGAACTGGCCGTTGCCTATGGCGACGAACATCTGGAGATCGGCTTTAACGCCAAGTACCTGCTGGAAATCGCCAATCAGGTAGATCGGGAAAACGCGGTGTTTATGTTCAATTCATCCGGCGACCCGACCCTGATGCGCGAAGGCAATGACGACAGCGCGGTTTACGTCGTGATGCCGATGCGGGTCTGATGCTGGCGCTACACCGGCTAAAGCTATCCCATTTCCGATCCTACATATCGGCGCTGATCGAACCCGAAGCGCCGATGGTGGCGCTGTATGGCGCGAACGGCGCGGGGAAAACCAACATATTGGAGGCCGTGTCGCTGCTGTCACCCGGTCGCGGGCTACGCCGCGCCCCGCCCGCCGATCTGGCGCGGCGGCCTGAATCGATCGGCTGGAAGATCACCGCCGAACTGGAAAGCCTGTCCGAACAGCACGAAATTGCCACATGGTCCGAAGGTGACACCGGCCGTATTGTCGAGATCGACGGCAAAAAGGCTCCGCAAACCGCGCTGGGGCAACTGGCGCGGGTGGTGTGGCTGGTGCCGGTAATGGACCGGCTGTGGGTCGAAGGTACGGCTGGGCGTCGCGGATTTCTTGACCGGATGGTGCTCAGCTTTCACCCCGACCATGCCCAAGCCACGCTGACCTACGAAAAGGCAATGCGAGAGCGCAACCGGCTGCTGAAAGACCAGGTGCACGATGCGGCGTGGTTTGACGCGCTAGAGGGCCAGATGGCCGACGCGGGGGCGCGGATCAGCGCCAACCGCTCCGACGTGCTGCAACGCCTGCAAGCGGCCCAGAACAATGCCGCCACTGCCTTTCCTGCCGCCGACCTGACCCTGATCGGTGCAGAATTGGAAACGGTGGGCGATTTGCGCCATGCTCTCGGCGCGGGCCGGGACAAAGACAGGCTCGCAGGGCGCACCCTTGACGGCCCGCATCGGGTGGATTTGCACGCGGTCTATCGGGCTAAAGGGGTCGAGGCCCGCGCCTGTTCTACCGGCGAACAAAAGGCATTGCTGATCTCGCTGATCCTTGCCAATGCCCGCGCGCTGCGCGAGGATTTCGGCGCGCCACCCATTCTGCTGCTCGACGAGGTTACCGCCCATCTTGACGCCACGCGCCGCGCCGCGCTGTTTGACGAAATCGACCATTTGGGCGCGCAGGCATGGATGACCGGCACCGGTCCCGAGCTGTTTGACACATTGGGCAACCGCGCACAGTTTATCGAAGTCACCGACCAGAACGGCCGTTCGCAAATCTCTTGACACAAAGCCCCCGTTTTGACGGCTTTCATCCGCCGGAAACAGGTGCGCCCGACCTCTATCACTAAACCACTACCGGCGCAAGCCGGTAGTGGTTTAGTAGGGTCAATCTGACACCCCGTAACTTATTGTTATTGCGTCGTTATACTGCGCACCAAGCCGTGCAGAACCTCCGGGATTCCCACCCCTTCCACCATCAGAAACCCGCACAAACCGGATCTGGTAAATAACCGCCCCAACCGCTCGACATTTGCGCCGGATTCCCATATATTGCGGGCAACAATCAGGGGAAACACCAGATGTCCGACGAGCAGAACAAACCCGAAGAGTACAGCGCTGATTCCATTAAGGTTCTTAAGGGGTTAGAGGCGGTGCGCAAGCGCCCTGGCATGTATATCGGGGATACCGATGACGGGTCGGGGCTGCACCATATGGTTTACGAGGTGGTCGATAACGGCATTGATGAGGCGCTGGCTGGCCATTGTGACACCGTTAGCGTGACCATCCATGCCGACTCTTCGGTTTCGGTCAGCGATAACGGTCGTGGCATTCCGGTGGATATCCACGAAGAAGAAGGCGTTTCCGCCGCCGAGGTCATCATGACCCAGCTTCATGCCGGCGGTAAGTTCGACAGTAATTCCTACAAGGTTTCGGGCGGACTGCACGGGGTGGGCGTGTCGGTGGTCAACGCACTGTCCGACTGGCTGGAACTGCGCATCTGGCGCAATGACAAAGAACATCTGGCCCGCTTTGAACACGGTGAAACCGTCAAGCATCTGGAAATTGTCGGCGACGCCAATGGTCGCAAGGGTACCGAGGTGCGCTTTATGGCCTCGCTCGATACGTTTTCCAGCCTCGAATACAGCTTTGACAAGCTGGAGCACCGGCTGCGCGAACTGGCGTTCCTGAATTCTGGCGTGCGGATCAAACTGGTTGACGAGCGCCCTGCCGAACCCCTGGAAAGCCTGATGGAGTACGAAGGCGGCGTGCGTGAATTTGTCAAATACCTTGACCGCTCCAAAACCCCGCTGATTGACGAGCCGATCTATATCACCGGCGAACGTGACGATATCGTGGTCGAGGTCGCCATGTGGTGGAACGACAGTTACCACGAAAACGTGCTGCCTTTTACCAACAACATTCCGCAACGCGACGGCGGGGCGCATCTGGCCGGTTTTCGCGGTGCCCTGACCCGCACGATCAACAACTATGCGGCCAGCAGCGGCATTGCCAAAAAAGAAAAGATCAGCTTTTCGGGCGATGACGCGCGCGAGGGCCTGTCTTGCGTGCTGTCGGTCAAGGTGCCCGATCCGAAATTCTCCAGCCAGACCAAGGACAAACTGGTCAGCTCCGAAGTGCGCCCGGCGGTCGAAGGGCTGGTCAACGAAAAGCTGGCCGAGTGGTTCGAGGAAAACCCCGGCCCGGCAAAAATCATTGTGACCAAAATCGTCGAGGCCGCCTTTGCCCGCGAGGCCGCCCGCAAAGCGCGCGAGCTGACGCGCCGCAAGTCCGCTATGGATATCGCCAGCCTGCCAGGGAAACTGGCCGATTGTCAGGAAAAAGACCCTGCCAACTCGGAAATCTTTCTGGTGGAAGGGGACAGCGCCGGCGGTTCGGCCAAACAGGGGCGCTCGCGCTTCAATCAGGCGGTGCTGCCGCTGAAAGGCAAGATCCTGAATGTAGAGCGCGCCCGCTTTGACCGGATGCTGTCCAGTCAGGAAATCGGCACCCTGATTACCGCGCTTGGAACCGGCATAGGTCGGGATGAGTTCAACATCGACAAGCTGCGCTATCACAAGGTGATCATCATGACCGACGCCGATGTGGATGGTGCCCATATCCGCACCTTGCTGCTGACGTTCTTTTTCCGGCAGATGCCCGAATTGATCGAGGGCGGCTATCTGTATATCGCGCAACCACCTCTGTACAAGGCGTCGCGGGGCAAATCCGAAGTTTACCTGAAAGATCAGGCCACGCTGGAGGATTATCTGATCGAACAGGGGCTTTCCGATACGGTTCTGCAACTGGAAAACGGTGCCCGTATTGCCGGTGCCGATCTGGCCCGCGTCGTCGAAGAAGCCCGCCTGACCCGCACCATCCTGAACGCCTTTCCCACCCATTACCCGCGCCCCCTGCTGGAACAGATCGCCATTTCCGGTGCGCTGCTCCCCGAGGTGCTGGACAAAGACCCGCAAGGCACCGCCGACACGGTCGCGGCGCGCCTCGATCAGGTTGCAACCGAGTACGAAAAGGGCTGGCAGGGTCGGCCAACGCAGGATCAGGGGCTGCACCTGTCACGGATCCTGCGCGGTGTCGAAGAGGTGCATGTCTTTGACGGCAACGCCTTACGCAGCGCCGAGGCCCGCAAACTGGCCAAACTGACCGCCCCCTTGCAGGAAATATACGCCCGCCCCGCCAGGCTGGTCCGCAAGGAAAAGGAAACCCCGATCAACGCCCCCAGCGAGTTGTTCGCGGCGGTGTTGCGCGAAGGTGAAAAAGGCCTGTCCATGCAGCGCTACAAAGGGTTGGGGGAAATGAACCCGGGGCAACTGTGGGAAACCACGCTCGACCCCGAGGCCCGCACCCTGCTGCAAGTCCGGGTCAATGATCTGGCGCAGGCCGATGATATCTTCACCAAACTGATGGGTGATGTGGTTGAACCGCGGCGCGAATTCATTCAGGAAAACGCCCTGAGCGTCGAGAATCTGGATTTTTGAACGTCCAATGAAGTGGTTGTTAACCTGCCTGTGCGTGCTGATCTTTCCTGTTCCGGCCTTGTCCGATGAACCGGAGCAGCAATCCCGAACCTGTCCGGTCGGTGGTGAGACCTTTCGCAGAGAGGTCGTGCCAAACTGCACCGAAACCGGCAAATACCGTATGTCTCTTGCCGCGCTTGGCACCTGTGAAACCGCGAATCTGATTCCACAATGCCCGGCCAATTTCCTGCCGCTATACAAGGATTTCTCGGATCAGGAACTGGAAAACGTCCGGGAGTTCATGCGGTTCGAAACCTATGACAGCGCCGTTGACCAGTCGCGCTATTACCTGGCCTATCTGGTGGAACGCTACATCGGGCAGCCAGATAGCCTGATAGGGTTCAGCTTACTGCTTGAAGGCCTATGGAAAGACCCGGACCATAGCTGGAATGATCCCGTCTATCTTGATGCGTTTACTTTTGAAGCAACAGGCATACAAACCCGCGTACCCCCGCAAGACCTGCCGTTCTATCAGGCAATGCTGGCATTTGTTTACATTAAACTGGCGCAACCCGACAAAGCCCTGCCGTTGCTTCAAACCGCAAGCCAAGCTCCTGATGCTCTGCCTTTGCTGACCGCATATATCACATCAATCAAACAATGCGCCAATGATCCTGCCAGCCCATTTTGTAACCCCATGACGGTTATACCAGCAAATTAACCCGAGCCGTAGCTCTCCCGCACTCCAGCCATGGACTGGCTAAAGCCAGCCCACGACTTCCGTTTGGGCCGCGCGCCCTCGGCTTCGCCATCGGGCGGGGTCGCTGCGCTAGCATGGGGTTGTGGGTGGGGGACGGTCGGGACG
>JALXER010000406.1 GCA_027069385.1 Paracoccaceae bacterium | reverse complement strand
CGTCGGGGGGGATGAGGGTCAGGCGGGCGGTTTTGGTGGCGGGGTTTTGGGCGATGCTGCGCAGCAGTTCCACAAACTGCGCCGCCATCCGCGCCACCGTTTCCCCCCGGAACAGGTCGCTCGCATATTCAATACTGCCCGACAGGCCGCCACCAGATTCAAACAGCGCCATCAGCAGGTCGAACTTGGCGGTGGTCACGGGGTTTTCCATCGGCAGCAGCCGCGCGCCGGGCAGTTCCAGCGCCCCCATCGGCGCGTTTTGCAGCACGATCGCCACCTGGAACAGCGGCGAATGGGCCAGCGAGCGCTCGGGGTTGAGCGCCTCTACCAGCTGTTCAAACGGGATATCCTGATGGGCAAAAGCGGCCATGGCGGTATCGCGGGCCTGCTGCAGGAACGCCTCGAACGGCTGCGCCGGATCGACCGTGTTGCGCAGCACCAGCGTGTTGACAAAGAACCCGATCAGGTCTTCGGTATGGCGGTGGCGGCGGTTGGCCACTGGCGCGCCAAGCGCGATATCACGCTGCCCCGACAGCCGCGCCATGTGCACGCTTAGCGCCGCTTGCAGCACCATGAACAGCGTGGCGTTATGCCGGTCGGCCAGCGCCTGCAGCGCCGCAACCAGATCGGCGGGGATCGACAGCGGCACGGTGGCACCGCGGTGGCTTTGCCGCGCCGGACGCGGGAAATCGGTGGGCAGCGGCAAGGGCGTGCCGGGCAGATCGGCCAGTTGGTCCTGCCAATAGCCCACCTCGCGATCCCACACATCCCCGCGCAGCCACCCGCGTTGCCAGGCGGCAAAATCGGCGTATTGCACCGCCAGGTCGGGCAGCGGGTCGGGCTGGCCGGCGCAATAGGCGGTGTAAAGCGCGCCGACCTCGCGGATCAGCACCCCCATCGACCAGCCATCGGCAACGATATGGTGGATGTTGAACAGCAGGATACGGGTCTGCGCATCCAGATGCAGCACCTGCGCGTGCAGCAACGGGCCGGTGCCAAGGTCAAACGCATGCGCGGCCATGGCAGCGGCGGCCTGCCGGACCGCCCGATCCTGCGCGTCGGGCGCAAGGCCCGACAGGTCCAGCTGTTCAAAGGTAGCCGCCCGGGCCGGTTCGATCACCTGCATGGGCTGGTCGCCAAACAGGGCAAAACGGGTGCGCAGCGCGCCGTGGCGCTGCACCACCCGGTTCAGCGCGCGGGTCAGTTGTTCCAGATCCAGCGCCCCTTCGACCCGCAGCGCGGCGGGAATGTTGTAAAACGGGTTGCCCGGTTCCAGCTGGTCCAGAAACCACAGCCGGTTTTGCGCATAGGATAGCGGCGTCGGCCCCGGACCGGCGCAGGGTTCCAGCGGCGGGATGGCGCTTTGGCCGGCCTGCTCTATCTTTTGGGCCAGCACCGACAGGGTGCGCGCGTCAAACACCGCGATCAGCGGCAATTCCACCCCGAATTCCTCGGTGATATGGGCGATCAGCCGCGTCGCCAGCAGCGAATGCCCGCCGAGCCGAAAGAAATCATCCTGCCGCCCGATCGTCTGGTGCTCCAGCAATTGCGCCCAGATTTGCGCCAGCTTCACTTCGGTCTCGCCCGTCGGGGGCGTGCTGTCCTGCGGGTCGGCCGGAGTGACGGGCGGCAGGGCGCGGGTGTCTATCTTGCCGTTGGCCGTCAGGGGCAGCGCGTCCAGCGCCACGAATTCCGACGGGATCATATAGCCGGGCAGGGTCTCGGCCAGCCCGCTTTGCAGCGCCGCCACATCCGGCGCCCCGTGCGCCACCACATAGGCCACCAGCATCGGGCCATCGGCCCCGTCCTGCGCTACCACCGCGCATTCGCGCACCGCATCCAGCCTGTTCAGCGCCGCCTCGACCTCGCCGGTCTCGATGCGATAGCCCCGCAGGCTGACCTGATGGTCGGCCCGGCCCAGAAACTCCAGCCGGCCGTCATGCAAAAACCGCGCCAGATCGCCCGAGCGGTACATCCGCGCCCCCGCGGCCCCGAACGGGTCGGGCAGAAACGCCGCCCCCGTCTGGCCCGGACGCCCCAGATAGCCCTGCGCCAGACCGGCACCGGCGATGTAAAGCTCGCCCTTGACGCCGATCGGCACCCGGCGCAAATCGCCGTCCAGAATATAGACCGAGACATTGTCCACCGGCCGGCCGATATCGATAAACCCCGGTTCCGGCCCGACCGGCCCCGCCGTGGCAATCACGCTGGCCTCGGTCGGGCCGTAATTGTTGATCAGGGTAAACCCCGCGCCCTCGGGCGGCTTGCGCCGCAGCCGGTCGCCGCCCACATGCAGCCAGCGCGTGCGCCCCGAAACCGCGCCGGTTTCCAGCGCATATTCGCCAAGCGGGGTCGGCAAAAACCCCGAATCCGGGCCCAGATCGCCCCACCACGCCACCGTGGCACCCGGGTCTCCGGCCAGTTCCTCGGGCAGAATATGCAGGCACGAGCCGCTGGCCAGCGCCGACCACAGCTCCCAGACCGAGGCGTCAAAGCCGATATTGGCCACCGCCGTGACCTTGCGCCCCGGCCCCAGATCGTGGCTGCGCGCGAACCAGTTCACCAGGTTGGCCAGCCCGCGATGGGGCACCTCTACGCCCTTGGGAACCCCGGTCGACCCCGAGGTGTAAATCACATAGGCCGGTAGCGCCGGGTCGATATCCACCGCCGGAGCCACCTCCGGATAGCCCGCAATCGCCGCCGCCAGATCGCCAACACCCAGTTGCTCTACCGCGCCCAGATCCTCGGCCCCGGCCCGGTCAACCACCACCAGATCAACCCCGCTATCCGCCACCAGAACCCGGCGCCGCGCCAGCGGATAGGTCGGATCAACCCCCACATAAGCCGCCCCGCACTTCATAACCCCCAACACACAAATACCCCACCAAACCCCGCGAC
>JALXER010000405.1:9070-9684 GCA_027069385.1 Paracoccaceae bacterium | reverse complement strand
CAACGACCCCGAACAACGCGAGATTGCCTCTATCCGCATGATCGCCAAAATCCCGACCATTACCGCATGGGCCTATAAATACTCGGTCGGGCAACCGTTTGTGTACCCCAAGAACGAGCTGGATTATGCGTCGAATTTCCTCAACATGTGTTTCTCGGTTCCGGCTGAAAAATATGTGGTCGACCCGATTCTAAGCCGCGCCATGGACCGGATTTTCACCCTCCATGCCGATCACGAGCAAAACGCCTCTACCAGCACGGTGCGTCTGGCCGGGTCGTCGGGGGCCAACCCGTTTGCCTGTATCGCTGCCGGTGTTGCCTGCTTGTGGGGGCCTGCCCATGGCGGTGCCAACGAGGCGGCGCTGAATATGCTGCGCGAAATCGGCACGGTTGACCGCATCCCCGAATACATCGCCCGCGCCAAGGATCGCGACGATCCGTTCCGTCTGATGGGCTTTGGCCACCGAGTTTACAAAAACTTTGACCCGCGCGCCAAGGTAATGAAGGAATCCGCCGATGAGGTGCTGGGCCTGCTGGGTATCGAAAATAACCCGACGCTTCAGGTCGCCAAAGAGCTTGAGACAATCGCCCTGAACGCCCAGCATTGCATCTCTA
>JALXER010000405.1:0-9060 GCA_027069385.1 Paracoccaceae bacterium | reverse complement strand
GAGTATTTCATCTCTAAAAAGCTCTACCCGAACGTGGATTTCTATTCCGGCATCATTCTTGACGCCATGGGCTTTCCGACCTCGATGTTTACGCCTATTTTTGCGCTGGCCCGCACGGTTGGCTGGGTCGCCCAGTGGAAAGAGATGATCTCCGAGGACAGCCAGAAAATCGGCCGCCCGCGCCAGCTTTATATCGGCGAGACCTTCCGCGATTATGTGGACGTCGAGAACCGGTGAGCAAATCGTTAACCCGTGTTCAGGCCGAGGCAGAGGCGCTTGGCCTGAACATTACCATCATCCGTGAAACCAGCGAAACCACCACGGCGCAAATGGCTGCCGATGCGCGCGGTTGCAGCGTTGACCAGATCGTCAAATCCATCCTGTTTCGGGTGCCGGACAGCGATGAACATGTGCTGTTTCTGACCGCTGGGGGAAACCGCGTCGATATGGCCAAAGCTGCGGCGCTGGCCGGACCGCTGGGCCGTGCCGATGCGGCCAGCATTCGCGCCTATACCGGCTTTGCCATCGGGGGCGTGTCGCCGCTTGGCCACCTTAATCCGGTGCGCAAATACTTTGATCGCAAGCTGCTTGATTTCCCGACCATCTGGGCCGCTGCGGGCACCCCCAACCATGTGTTTGAAATCGACCCGCAACTCCTGCTTGAAAAAACCGGCGCGGTTCTGGGGGACTTCACCGAGTAACCTCGCCCCGTGCTCCGGTGCCAAAGCGGCTCAGATAACCGCCAGTACCGAGCGCGCCGCGCGCAGCCCCGGGTCCGCCCCGCCCTGCCCCAGCGCCTTCATGGCCTGTTGCCCGATTGCCACCTGCGCGGCCCGTTTGGCCGGATCCTCCAGCAGTTCGGCCATGGCACGGTAAAGGTTATCCTCGGTGCAGGTGCGCGGTTCGAACTCGGGGACCGCGTGACTGTCGGTCAATAAATTAACCAGCGTAAACGAGGGCGCCAGCATGGCGCGGCGCATAATCCACGCGGTCAGCGCGTTGGTTTTATAGCCGATCACCATCGGCGTTGCCGCCTTGGCCAGTTCGATCGATACCGTTCCCGATGCGGCCAACGCCAGATCGCACGCCGCAAAAGCGATGTTTTTTTCATGGGGCGAGGACGGTTGCAACAACGTCACCGGCAGCTTTGGCGGCAACATTTCCTGCAGCGGGGCCAGCAGATGCGATGCCGCTACCGGCAGGACAAAGCGCAACTCGGGGTGGCTGGCGTGCAACCGCGCCGCCACCGAAAGGAAAACCGGCCCCAAACGGGTGATCTCGGACATGCGCGAACCGGGCAGCAGCGCCACCGGATGCTTGCCATATCGCGCCCGAAATGCCGCCTGTTCATCGGCGCTGACCGCCGGTTCCGCCACCACCGGATGACCGACAAAATCGCAGGTCATGCCTGCTTGGGTCATGTATGGCGGTTCAAACGGCAGCAGCGCCAGCACATGATCGACATAGGCCGCCATTTTTGCCGCCCGCCCGGGTTTCCACGCCCAGACCGAGGGCGCGACATAGTGGATGATCTTGCCGCTGAAATCCGGCCGCACCTGCGCCGCCACGCGCAGGCAAAAGCCCGGGCTGTCGATGGTGATCAGCGCGTCGGGCTTGCGGGCCAGAATATCGGCCACGGTCTGGTCGCGACGCCGCAACAAGTGGCGCAGCTTGGGCAGCACCTCGACAATGCCGAAAATCGACAGTTCCCGCATGGGGAACAGGCTGACCAACCCTTGTGCGGCCATCAATGGCCCGCCAATTCCGACAAAACGCACGTCGCCATGCTCGGCCACCAGCCCGCGCATCAGCGCCGCGCCCAGCCGATCGCCCGAGGCTTCTCCGGCGATCAGGTAAAAGGTCAGCGTGCCCACAGGAACAGCCCCAGCCCGTCGGCCCGCGCGATGGTTTCCTGCTGCCCGAGCACCAGCACCGCGCCGGCCTGTACCACTACCCCCGCCAGTCCGGCCGCCGCGACCGCATCAAAGGTATCGGGACCGATGGCGGGCATATCGACGCGCAAATCCTGCCCCGGTTTGGGCAGCTTGACCAGCACCCCGCGCGCACCATTCTTGTCGGGCAGGCGATGCGGGTTCTGGGCAACGAACCGCAACATGGCGTCGGTGCCCTGAATGCTCTCGACGCCCAGACAAATCCCTTGCGCCACTACCGCGCCCTGCCCGACATCGACCGCACCCAGTGCCTCGATAATCCGGCTGGCCCGCTCGGCATCCTGCTTGTCCGCATCATCGAGCTGCGCCCTGGTGGCAATTCCGGCCTGCGCCAGCAAGGACGGCGCGACCTCGTGCGCGCCTGTAATGGTAAAATTCTCGGCTTCGAACAGGGCCGTAACAATGCCCAGCGTGCCGCTATCGCCCTTTTTCAGCGCCGCCGCAACCACCGGAGCCAGCCGCAAACCGGTGGCATCAAATTTCAGAGGGTTCAGCCGGGGCCGGCCCATGGCGCCGGCCAGCACCACCTGTTGCACGCCCGCCTTGCGCAGGCCCTTGAACAGCTTGCCGGGCTTTTCGAACATGGCGCGCTGCACCGGATGGTCCTCCAGCCAGTCCAGCTCTATCCCGTCAAAGGCCACCACAACATAGGCGCGCCCCGCCTTGCGCAGCGCATCGACCACGATCCGCGGCAGCACACCGGAACCGGCAACAACCGCGACGACCATGTTCAGGACTCTCGCTTGGGGGTGCAGATTGAACGCGTCGTGTCAGCCAACACAAATTCAACCATCTCGGCAATCAGCGGGTCATCCTTTTCCAGCAGCAGCTTTTCGGCCCGTTCCTTTAGGGTGCCCTCGCCATAAAACAGCGCATGATAGGCGTGGCGCAGCGCGTGGATTTGCGCCCGATCCAGCCCGCGCCGTTTCAGCCCGACCAGATTCAGGCCCGCCAGTCGGGCGCGTTCATCCACCACCGAGCCGAACGGAATCACATCCGTAACCACAATCACCGAAGCCCCGATAATCGCCCCGCGCCCGACGCGGCAAAACTGGTGCACCCCCGACAAGCCACCAATCACCGCGCCATCCCCGACCTCTACATGACCGGCCAGCGCAACGTTGTTGGCCATGACCACCCCGTTGCCAACCGTGCAATCATGCCCCACATGCGAGCCGAGCATAAACAGGCAATCGTCGCCGATACGGGTTATGCCGCCACCGCCTTTTGTGCCCGGGTTGATAGAGGTGCTTTCGCGAATCATATTGCGCTTGCCGATCACCAGTCTGGTTTTCTCACCGGCAAATTTCAGATCCTGGGGCTGCGAGCCAACCGAGGCGAATGGCCAGATCACCGTTTCATCGCCAATTTGCGTATCTCCGGCCAGCGCGACATGGCTTTTGAGCGTCACATTGCGCCCCAGCACCACCCCTGCCCCGACCGAGCAAAACGGCCCGATCGAACAGCCCGCGCCAACCGTCGCGCCCGCATCGATCACCGCATTCGGGTGAATGTTTGCGCTGGGGTCGATCACGGTTCAGCGGTCCTCGGGCATGATAATCATGGCGGTAAACTCGGTTTCGGCAACGATTTCGCCGTTCACCTTGCCCTCGCCCCAGAATTTCCAGACCTTGCCACGATGGCGCAGAACCGAGACGTGCAGTTCAAGCTGATCACCCGGTTGCACCAGTTTGCGAAACTTGGTCCGGTCCATGGACATAAAATACACCAGCGGGTCGTCATTCTGGATTTGCAGGGTTTCAACCACCATCGCGCTGGCGGTCTGGGCCATGGCCTCTACGATCAGGACGCCGGGCATGATCGGTTTATCGGGGAAATGGCCCTCGAAATGCGGTTCATTGACCGACACATTCTTGATTCCGACCGCGCTTTTGCCCAAAACCACGTCTTTCATGCCGTCAATCATCAGGAACGGATACCGGTGCGGGATCAGGTTTTTGACCTGATGAATATCGAAATTCAGGGGTTTTGTCGCTGTTTCGGCGTCGCTCATATTGGGTTCCTTTATTATTGTTGAGGCTCAAGAATATCCGGATTGTCGGCGTATTCCTGATCGAGTCGATTGATAGCTTCTTGCGTGATATCGAGGTTGGTGTCAAATATCAGTACCGAGCGCCGGTCAAGAATAGCAACGGCGTTGTATTTTCGCATGATCGCCCCCAGAACCGGCACGGCAATCTGGAAAAACTGGCGGCGGCGCGCCTCGTTCCGGGCGATTTGCGCCCGGTCGCTTTGGTCCTGCTGGGCGCGCATGGCCACGACCTTTGCATCAAAGGCTTCGGCCAATTGGCGAAATTCTTCTGGCGGCAGCTGGTCACGCTTTTCGGTAAGTTCCAGTTCCTCGGCGACAAATTCTTCGCTGATGCGGCTGCCTTCGGCCAGCAGGGCGTTTTTTTCTTCTTCCTCCAAGGCAAGAATATGCTTGCCAAGTTCGGAATCCAGCAGCAATTGCTCCTGATTGATCACCAGAAGCTGGGTAACACGACTGATCGGAAATTCTTGCGCTTGCACACCAAGTGCAAGCGCAATCCATGCAATCGTGATGCCAATAAACCGCATCCAGCCCCCTAGAACGATGTTTGAACCGATACTGTAAAGGTCTGCGTTTCGTCTCCGGTCACTTTCAGGAACGGGTTGGCCCAGTTGAACACCAGCGGCCCAAGCGGCGTATCCCAATAGAGCGCCACACCCGCCGAGGCACGAAGCTGCATCGAGGTATCGATCGCCCCGCTGGCCCCCACCGGCGAGCCGTCCATACCCCAGACCGAACCGGCATCGACAAAGATGCCGCCACGGATACCAAGGTCACGCGGCAAGCCTATCGGGAAAGACGCATCAAGGCGTGCAACCGCAAAATAGTTGCCTCCGAGCGAATCGTTGACGTTCAGCCCGTCATTGTCACGCGGCCCAAGCCCGCCAACCGCAAAACCGCGAAACGACGTACCGCCCAGAAAGAACCGGTCGGTAATGCGTGACGGGTCCCCGTCGAGCGAGAACAAGGCCCCGCCTTCGATATCTGCCGTCAGAATAACCGCATCGTCAAACAGCCCGATATAGCCCTTGGCCCGTCCGGTTGCCTTGACATAGTTGGTGCTGCCCCCAAGACCGGCATAGCTTGCCCCGAAGCGCAGGATATAGCCGTTGGCGGTCTGGATTGGATTGTCGCGATGGTCATAGACCAGCCCGAAACTGACCGCTGAGCGCAGCTCGGTTCCCAGATCGGCAACGATAATCGGCGAGGTATCGGCGGTGGTGTCGCGGATCTTTTCGCTAACCAGTTCATAGCCCAATGTCATGCTGGTCCGGTCGCTAAGCGGGAAGCCCAGATCGACATTGAACCCGTAATCGGTGGTCTGGAACGAGGATTCAGGCCGGTCGCTGCGGCGGAAATAGATGTCGAAACCCGCGGAAAGATCGCGGTCGAACAGGTGCGGCTCGGTAAAGCCAAAGCTGATCACCTTGTTCTTTTCACCATAGTTGATCGACAGGTCAAACCGTTGGCCGCGCCCCAGAAAGTTGCGCTCTTTCACGCTGAAGGTGCCGGAAAAACCGTTATCGGTCGAATAGGCCGCGCCGAAACTGAACTGGCCGGTAGAGGCATCCTGAACGTCCACCTCGATAATCGCCTTGTCGGGGCTGGACCCCTGACGCACCGAAACCGACATGCCCGAAAAGAACCGCAACGCGCGAATGGCCGCTTCGGCCTCGCGCATTTTACGGGCGTTGAACGCATCCCCTTCCGCCATATCGAATTCACGCCGGATGACCCGGTCCAGAGTTTCCGAGTTGCCGCGAATATCGATCCGTTCCACATAAATCCGGCGGCTGTTGACCAGTTGGAATTCGACATCGACGGTGCCGTCGGCCTCGTTCTTTATCAGTCTGGGCACCGCGCGCAGGAACGGCATGCCGCGACGCGCGGCCTCCAATTCGATGGCGTCCACGGCGTCATTGACCTTGGAGGCCTGATAGCGATGCCCCGAGCGGATACGGAATTCGCGGGCAAAAGATTGCGCGTCCAGCCCTTCGATCTCGGTCGTCACGCTGGCTTGACCAAAATCGAACCTGCCGCCTTCCTGCACCGTATAGGTCAGGAAAAACCCGTTGCGGTCCAGCGCGAATTCTGAAACCCCCGAGGTAACGACCACATCGGGAAACCCGCGCTCGCGGTAGAAATTCTCCAGCGCCTGCCGGTCGGCATTGGCCGCCTCGGCGTTGAAATTGTCCGAGTTGTAAAGGATGTTCAAAAACCCTGATTCAGCCCCGCCCATGGCGCGGCGCAACCGGCGGTCTGTATAGTGTCGGTTGCCGACGATATTGATGCTTTCAATGTGGTCGGTACGGCCTTCGCTTACCTGAAACACCAGATTGGCGCGCCCGTCGGGCAGGTTGATAATGGTCGGGGTCACCTCGGCGGCGTATTGGCTGCGGGCCAGATAGGCGTTGGTGATCCGACGCGCGTCGGCCTCTATGGTGGCGGTGTTGAGCGGATGGCGGGCCTGCGAACTGACAATCGCGGCAAGGTCCGAATCCGACAGGTCACGGTTGCCCTCGAAATTGACAATGCCGATGGTGGGATTTTCCACCACGGCGATCACCAGACGACCGGCGGCGGCACGAATATCGACGCTGGCAAACAGCCCCGACGCATATAGCCGGCGCAAGGCCTCGTTGATATCATCGGCGCTTATGCTCGTACCCGGCTGAAGCCCCGAGAAGGAAATAACCGTCTCGTCGGGAATCGCCTGATTCCCCGCAACAAGAATCGAAGAGAATCGCCCCGAGGCCTGCGCCAGTGCCGGTTCAGGAATCGCCGTAAAAGTTGCTGCTGTGGATGCCCCAAGAAAAATCGATGTTATTAAACCCTTTAGCAGGTTTTTTTCACGTAAAATCGCACTCATCTTCCATCCGCCTTGTTCACTAAAGCCGGGTTTTCCCGGTCATTATCGCGGCTTAAAACCGCAGAATGTCGTTATAGGTAGCAAATACCATCAAAGACAGCACCAAGACGAGTCCTATTGTCATAAACACCTGCATAAATTTCGGGTTGGGCGGGCGACCGCGCAATGCTTCGTACACAAAAGTCGCCAAATGGCCGCCATCCAGAACCGGAATCGGGAAAAGATTGAGGAATCCTATAGCGGTAGAGATCATTGCTATCAAACCGATGTAATCTATGGCATTTTGCCTGACCACCGCGCCCGAAACCCGGGCAATGCCGATCGGGCCGGAAAGATTTCTGGGGCTGACATTGCCAAAAATCATATGTTTCAAACCGTTAAGCGACGATGTTATCACATACCATGTGTTCGACGCGCCGATTTCCAGCGCGACTAGCGGATTGGGCGTTATTGTTGCAAAATCGAAATAATACTCGCCGTGCACCCCGATCATCACGCGTCGGTCAAAGCCGTTTTGGTTATTGGGATAATCCTGCATTCGCGGGATCAGGGTCAGGTCCAGCACCTTGCCATCGCGCAAAACCTGTATGGGCAGCGGCTGTTCTTCTTTTTGTTCGATGATGCCGCGCAGTTCCTCGAATGCAATGATCGTCTGGCCGTCCACCGACAGGATCAGGTCACCGGCTTGCAGTCCGGCCTCGTTGGCGGGGGTCAGGGGGTCTACGGCGCTGATCAGCGGGGGCAGCAGCCACGGCACGGTCAGGTTCAGGGTATCGCCGTCACGTTCAACCTGCATGACCAGATCACCCGGTTCGGGCAACGCGTTGATGATCCGGAACAGGTCACCGTAAGATTCAACCGCCTGCCCGTTCACCCCGACAATCCGGTCCCCGGGTTGCAGGGGTACTTCATAGGGCAAGGGGGCGATCTGGCCCACCGTAGGCAGCGGCGCGCTGACGCCCTGCCACATGGCCAGACCGGCAAATACCGTAATCGACAGGGCAAAGTTGGCAAACGGCCCCGCCGCCACGGCCAGCGCGCGCCGCCACACCGCCGCCGCCGGAAAACTGCGCCGCCGGTCGTATTCGTTCATCTGCTCCATGGCCTGTTCATCGGTGGCCGAGCTGGCATCCTTGTCGCCCAGAAACTTGACATAGCCGCCTAGCGGAATCGCGGCAATCTGCCAGACCGTGCCGCGTTTGTCGGTCCGCGAGGCCAGCACCTTGCCAAACCCCAGCGAGAACACCTCGGCATGGATCCCCACCCAGCGCGCCACGATATAGTGACCGTATTCGTGAACGCTGACCACAATGCTGATCACAATGGTAAACGCGATCAACGTGGTAACAAATTCGCCGATCTGGGCCAGAAATTCCATGGATTAGCCTTTCGCTATGCGTTCATTGACCACCTGACGGGCCAGCGAATCTGCCTGCATGACCGCTTGTATATCAGATTGTTCAGCGCCGGTCACATAGGTCAGTTGGGGATGGTCCAGCGCGTATTCAACCAGTTCCGCCATTTGCAGAAACCCGGCCCGTCCGGCGATAAAGGCATCCATCGCGGCCTCTTTGGCGGCGTTCAGCACCGCGCCGGACAGGCCGCCATCCTGCATCACCCGCCGCGCAAGGCGCAGGGCGGGAAAGCGCGTGGTGTCGGGCGCGGCAAAGCTGAGGTCGGACAAAGTGGTGAAATCGAGCGGCGCGACGGGCAGCGGTTTACGCTCGGGCCAGTGCAGCGCATAGCCGATGGCCCCGCGCATATCGGGGGTGCCCAGTTGCGCGATTATGGCGCTATCCACATATTCCACCATCGAATGGATGATGGCCTGCGGGTGGATCACCGCCTCTATTTGCGCGGGCATAACGTCAAAAAGCACTTTGGCTTCAATCAGTTCCAGCGCCTTGTTAAACAACGTGGCCGAGTCAATGGAAATGCGTTGCCCCATATCCCATTTCGGATGGTTAACCGCCTGCGCCAGCGTGGCGTTGCGCATACGCTCCAGATTCCAGTCTTTGAACGGCCCGCCCGAAGCGGTGATGATCAGCCGCCGGATGGCGCGGCGCGGTTCGGTCCCGAGCGACTGGAACAGCGCCGAATGCTCGCTGTCAACGGGTAGCAGGGTGGTGCCATGGGCGGCACAGGTGGCCAGCAGCAGGTCTCCCGCGCAAACCAGACTTTCCTTG
>JALXER010000404.1 GCA_027069385.1 Paracoccaceae bacterium | reverse complement strand
GCTATATGTGCGCGGCCAGCGCGGCAAAGCTTTCGCCGGTAGAGCCTTGCCCGTCATGGGTAAAGAAATTGTCGAGCTTGGGCCAAAAGGTGATGGCCTCATCCACCTGCGGGTCACTGCCGCGCACATATAGCCCGGTCTGGATCATCGGCGCGGCTTTTTCATAGGCGGCCAGAATGCGCCGCGCCCGGGCGATCAGCGCATTTTCGGCGGAGCTGGCCACGCCGGGCAGGCAGCGCGACACCGAGCGGCGCACATCGGCAGCGGGAAATCGGCCCCGTTCGGCGATGCTGCGTTCCAGTACAATATGGCCATCCAGCACCCCGCGGGTAATGTCGGCCACCGGTTCTTCCATATCCGATCCGGCCACCAGCACACTGAATATCGCGGTAATATCCCCGGCACCGTTCACCCCCGGTCCGGCCCGTTCGGCCAGTTGCGCAATCAGGTTGGCGGTCGAGGGCGGATAGGCGCGCAGGCTCGGGGCTTCGCCCGCCGTCAGGGCAATTTCGCGGTGGGCCTCGGCAAAACGGGTCACGGAATCGAGCAATAACAGCACATGTTTCCCCTGATCGCGAAAGGCCTCGGCCGTGGCCATGGCCATCCAGGCCGAGCGGCGTTTGATCAGCGGTGACTGGTCCGAGGTTGCCGCAATCACCACCGCGCGCGCCATGCCCTGCGCCCCCAGCGCATCCTCGACAAAATCGCGCAACTCGCGCCCGCGCTCGCCAATCAGCCCGATCACCACCACATCCGCGTCAATCCCTTTGGCCAGATTGGCGAGCAGCGTGGTTTTGCCCACGCCCGATCCGGCGAAAATGCCGATCCGTTGCCCGCGCGCCAGTGGCAGCATGGTGTTGAACAGCGACAGCGAGGTATTGACCCGCGCCCCCATATGCTTGCGTTGCGCCGCGGGTGGCGGTGCGCGGCGCAGCGGGGTCGGCTTGACCCCCTGAAACAGCGGCTTGCCGTCCAGCGGCTGGCCAAAAGCATCGACGATCCGGCCAATCCACGCGGGGCCGGGGGTAACGCCGTCGTTGAATTTCAAGGTCACGGGATCGCCGATGGCGATGCCTTCGACCGTTTCATAGGCCATGGCGCGCACCGACCCTGCTGCCAGCGAGACGATCTCGCCACCGCGGGCGGGCGCATTGGCCACGCTGATCGAGATCTGGTCGCCCACACGCGCCTGCCGCGACAGCCCCTCGACCAGCAAAGAGCCCGAATCAACCCCGATCACCCGCCCGCAGCGGTGGATGGCGCTGATTTGGCGAATGCGTCCGGTAAGCGGCGAAAGGTCAATAAACATAAAACTGTATCCATCCCGGTTTCTGATTACTCTTTATTCACCATAACTGGTTAATGCTTGGTTCAACGAAACCGACTTCGAGGGAGAAACCCCGAAATGAACCAGAATTTGAACGTATTCCAGCTTGCCAGCAGCCTTGCTGCGCATGCGAATCAACGTCAGGCGCTGATTGCTCAGAATATCGCCAATGCGGATACGCCGGGTTTCAAGGCCCGCGATCTGGCCCCGTTTACCCAAAGCTTTGCCGATGGCGGGATGACCATGCGGGCCACGCGCCCCGGGCATCTGGCCGCGCGTGCGTCACCGCCCATGGCGCAAATCGTGACCGACAGCGCCTTCGGGGCCGAGGCTCCCAACGGGAATTCGGTCTCGATCGAGGACCAGATGGTGCGCGCCGCTGATGTGCGCCAGCAGCACGATCTGGCCATGGGCATTTACCAGAAATCACTGCAAATCCTGCGCATCAGTATGGGGCGCAAGTAAGGGAGGATCCCGAACATGACCGATTTTAGCAACATGATGGCGGTTTCGGCCAGTGGCATGGCGGCGCAAACCGCGCGCCTGCGGCTGGTATCCGAGAATATGGCCAATGCCGACACGCCGGGATTTCACCGTAAAACCCTGAGCTTCGAGCAGGTTAGCGACATGTTCTCGGATACTGGCGGGGTGCGGGCGGGCGATGTGCAGCTTAGCCAGGCCGAGCTGGCCCGCATCTATGATCCGGGGCATCCCATGGCTGGCGAGGATGGCTATTACGATGGTTCCAACGTCGAACTGATGCTGGAAATTGCCGATGGCCGCGAGGCGCAGCGCAGCTATGAGGCCAACCTGCGCATGTTTGATCAGGCCCGCCAGATGGCCGCCTCTACCCTTGAACTTTTGCGACGCTAGAAAGGCGATCCCATGGAAACCAATCCGTTTATTGCTTCACAGCTTTATACCAATGCCCAAAACGCCGCCAAACCGGCGGCAAGCGGCCCGTCCGAGGGTGGCAACCTGTTTGCCAAAATGGCCGATGATTTTATGGCCACGATGCGCGCAGGCGAAAGCACCGCCATTGCCGGCATGACCGGCAAGGCCGACGCCCAAACCGTGGTTGAAGCACTGGCCGCCTCGGAAATCGCCATTCAGACCGCGGTCAGCGTGCGCGACCGCGTGGTCGAGGCCTATCAGGAAATCCTGCGGATGCCGGTGTGATGCAACAGGCCGAGCTTTTCGATGTTCTGCGCGAAGGCCTGTGGCTGGCGCTGGTGGTGGCGCTGCCGGTGCTGGCCGTGGCGCTGGTGGTCGGGCTGGCAATCGGGCTGTTTCAGGCGCTGACCTCGGTGCAGGAAATGACCCTGACCTTTGTGCCCAAACTGGCCGCGATTGTTGTCGCATTCTGGATATCGATGTCCTATTCGGGGCAGCTTTTGGTCAGCTTTTTCAACGACCAGATTATCGCCCGTATCGCGGGCAACTAAAGGAGGCAGGTTATGGATACCGCCGGATATGTCGCACTGACCCGCCAGTCGGGCCTGTGGAAGGAAATGCAGACCGTGGCCAACAACGTCGCCAATCTGGCGACCACCGGTTATCGGCGCGAGGGCGTGGTCTTTGCCGAGATGCTCGAACCCTTACCGGC
>JALXER010000403.1:1395-2952 GCA_027069385.1 Paracoccaceae bacterium | reverse complement strand
GCCAGGGTCGCGGGGTTGTAGAGCTTTCGGAAGAGGCCGGGCTCGGAGTAGGTGGTGCCCACCACGCGGCCCGCGCCGAGGTAGTCGTACTTGGCCAGGACCACGGTGCCGTCCTTGACGTTAGCCACGCGGCTGGCGGCGTCGTGGAAGGGGGGACCCGAGAAGGTGTAGGTAATCACGTTACCACTGGGCAGGGTGGCCGCCGTGCGGCGCGTCGTGGATCCGATGCTCGAGCGCATGCTCGCGGGCGCGCGGTCGCAGACGCGGTTCTGGCAGGCGCAGGCCGGGGGGCTCCGCAACCTCGCGCCCGTGTTCGGCGATCTCGGCCGCACGAAGCTCGCAGGCGCGCTCGACCGCTTCCTGTCCGCTTGGCAGGGGCGCGTCGTTACCGGTTTTCATGACGTGATCAACGCAGAGTCTTCCCGGCCAATCCTGAAACCAAAAAAGGAAATCCGCTACAACCTGCAATATTTCCGGTACATCCGACCGGGCGCTGTCCGGATCGCAGCCGAAGCAGACGAGCCGCACCGCTTGGACCCGCTGGCATTCATCAATACCGATGGCACCTATGTGGTTGTGATCTTGGCAAAATCCGCCAGCGACATCTTGCTGCGAGGCTTGCCAAGCGGTGAATACAAGGTTTCTTTCGCGATCGAGGGCGGTTCGGCAATGATCCCAGATACTTTCAAGGTCGGCGAAGGCGGCGTTCTTGAAACGAGGATGCCCGGCCCTGGAGTGATCACGATATCAGGAAGTTGAATGGATTCTTGGCTCTCATCGGGTACTGTTGCGATGATCGTCATGCAACGGAGAGTCCCGGTGAAAGTTTTTTCAATATCACACGCTGCGGACGCATTGGGTGTCAGCGTTGAGACGATCCGGTTCTACGAACGCAAAGGTTTGATCGAACAACCGCTGAAACCACAGTCTGGCGGCGCAAGGGACTATGGCGGTGCCACCCTGTCGAGACTAAAGTTTATTCGGCAAGCACAGGGAATCGGCTTTTCGCTCGCCGAAATCAAAGAGTTGTTGTCGTTGCGTGCCGATCCGGATGCCAACTGCAATGATGTCCGCAAACGCGCCATAGAAAAAAGGCGAGACGTGCAACGCAAACTCGATCACCTTCTAGAAATTTGTAGGGGACTGGACGAGTTAATCGCGCGGTGTCCCGGCGAGGGGGACCTCACCTCCTGTTCGATCTTGGACATGATGGAAAAACGAATGAACATTCCACTACATTTTCCTACTTGACTCCGTACCAATGTACGGCGGCTATTGCTTGGTCTCCGAAGTTCATTTTGGGGAGCAATACCATGCAAATTCGAACACCATGGGTTTCAGCACTGGCAATACTGGCTACAGTCTCGGTTGCGGGTCCCGTTTTTCCGCAGCCCCAAACCAATATGTCGATGGGGGGTATGGCAGATATGACCGATGTTCCCCGCATTCCCCCTGTCACTGGATATGCTGCGGGCGAGATGGTCTTTTTCATCCATACAGAAGTGTCCGACAAAAAAATCGGCCAGATTATGACCGACATGATGGGCTCACCGGTAC
>JALXER010000403.1:0-1385 GCA_027069385.1 Paracoccaceae bacterium | reverse complement strand
CCAGTTGTTCCGACACTCGCCTTGGCGCTTCCGGAAATGCTTGCAAATGTGTATGCGTTTACGAATGGTATTCAGCCAGACGGTGCGCGGGGACCATTGAATTATCAGCCTGATGTTTTTGATTTTCCAGCAGGTACAGATGGTTACACACCGCTTCGCCGCATTCAACTGGTGACTTGGAGCGATGGCGCCGAACCAAGACTGTTGACGTCCGACGCCGAACTGCAGGCTGCAATTCAGACCGGTGAGATTTCCATTGAAGATACGGGTATTGTTGCGAGCATGCCGTTCTTGACTTGGCCAGGCGGCCAACGTTGACACTTGTTGACCGATACCAAAAAAACGCGAGGTTACGTGACTGATCTGAAAAGTATCGCACGCCGATGGTTGATACCGGTGGCGGGTGGAATTCTCGCTCTCATAGTGGTTTTCTTCATCTATCGCGGTCTCGATCTGGCCCAGTTCTGGCGGGGTCTGCGCGGGGCAAACCCTTGGTGGATCACTATGCTCGCCATGACCATCCTGCTGGAGCAAGTTCTTTCCGGCTGGAAATGGCGCCAAATCCTTTTCGAGTTGAAACCCATTCCCACCTTGCGACTGACCGGTGCCTTATTGGCGGGGTACGGAGCCAATGCGTTAGTGCCCTTGGGGATCAGCCCATTGGTGAGATCATGGATCATTGCCCGCCTCGAGACGCCCAAAATGGGCACTGTTCTGACCACGACGGTGCTTTCCCGCTTCGTCGCCGGCGTGGCTTTCGCGCTGTTTGCCGGGGTTGTGGCCGTTGGGGGAAAAATCCCGCGGGTGGAAGGGAACTTGGCCCTGGGTCTAAGCGTCGCCGGCGCCCTGAACCTGTTGTTGTTTGGCGGATTGCTTTGGGCTCTGTTTCGTTTTCGTGCTGTTTTTGCCCGGGAAGGGCCCTTGGTTTGCCGAATATTTGATCGGGTTGCCGTGGTTCTCCGACTTGACGGCCCGGACCTTCGCCTTTCTTTGTGCGATGGCGTGATCTGGCCCCGATCGGCGATTCGGCGCATGAAAGTGATACTCGCCGCAGTTGTTTCAAAACTGGTCGCCGCCACCCATTTTGTCTGGGCCGGCTTGGCAGTTGGGGTGGTTCTATCCCCCTTCGACTATCTTTTTCTCATGGTTTTCGCTGGTTTTGCTATGGTCCTATCGCGTTTCGTTCGGGTCCCGGGCGGGTTTGTCATTGGGGCTGGTTTTGCTTTGCAAATCCTTGGCGTCGCCCCGGAAAATGCGCTTTTGATGACACTGTTCAATTACATGATGTCGATTATCACAGTGGTCGGGATCGGGCTGATAATACTTTGGCGAAGCGGACTGGATATACGACGCGCCAGACAGGAGGCCCAGAATGCCAAGTGATC
>JALXER010000402.1 GCA_027069385.1 Paracoccaceae bacterium | reverse complement strand
GCGCAAGCGCCATTCACCCCCGAGATATTTGTGAAAAGAAGAAGGTGATATGGTCGGGGTCAGGGGCGATTCAAGATCGGGTTGCTTGCTCTGGTCTTTGCTGGCAAATTCGGATATGCCCCGCACGACGCCGTGCAATTTTCCGGAGGGGAACATGACGCAGGAAAACACTTTACCCGAGCTGGGCCGGATCGCCCCGATCGAGGATATAATCGAGGATGCGCGCAACGGGCGTATGTTCATACTGGTGGATCACGAGGATCGCGAGAACGAGGGTGATCTGGTGATCCCCGCACAAATGGCCACCCCCGATGCGATCAATTTCATGGCCACGTTCGGGCGCGGTTTAATCTGCCTGACCATGACCAGCGAGCAGGTGGCGCGTCTGGGGGTGCCGATGATGGCCAGTTCCAATTCGTCGCGCCATGAAACACCGTTTACCGTTTCGATCGAAGCGCGCGAGGGCGTGACCACCGGTATTTCGGCCCATGACCGTGCCCACACGGTTTCGGTGGCAATCAACCCGTCGGTATCGCCGCAGGAAATTGCCACACCGGGCCATGTGTTCCCGCTGCGGGCGCGCGATGGTGGCGTGCTGGTGCGTGCCGGCCATACCGAAGCGGCCACCGATATCGCCCGCCTTGCCGGGCTGAACCCCGCCGGCGTGATCTGCGAGATTATGAACGATGACGGCACCATGGCGCGCCTGCCCGACCTGCTGGGTTTTGCCGCGCGTCACAACCTGAAAATCGGCACCATTTCGGACCTGATCGCCTATCGCCACAAGCACGATAATCTGGTGCGACAGATTTCCGCCCGCGATGTGACCTCGGAATTCGGCGGCGAATGGCATATGCAGGTATTTAGCGATGACACCGAAGGGGCCGAACACGTTGTCCTGTCCAAGGGCGACCTGACCAGCGGCGGGCCGGTGCTGGTGCGCATGCATGCCGCCAACCCGCTCGAAGACATGCTGGGGCTGGTGCCGGGGCGCACCTGCCAGTTGCAGGATGCCATGCTGACCATCGCCGAAGCCGGGCGCGGTGCGGTGGTACTGCTGCGCGATATGACCCAGAAGCTCGACATAGACGGTGTAAGCCCCGACACCCTGCGCCAATACGGCCTTGGCGCGCAGATCCTGGGCAAGCTGGGCCTGCGCGAACTGGTCTTGCTGACCAATTCGCCCCCGCCGCGGGTGGTAGGGTTGGAGGGCTATGACCTGTCCATCACTGCAACCCGACCCATCGAACGAAAGCTGAAATAATGGCACAAGAACACGATACCCTGACCCCGCCGGTTTTCGAAACCCTTACCCGGTTGCTGATCGTGGTTTCGCCCTATTATGGCGCGATTGCCGATCAGTTGCTTGCGGGGGCAAAGGCGGCAATCCGGCAGGCCGGTGCAGCGGTCGAGGTGGCGCAGGTGCCCGGGGCGCTCGAAATCCCGACCGCGATCCGGCTGGCGCAGGGGCGCTTTGACGGCTATGTGGCGCTGGGCTGCGTTATTCGCGGCGAGACCACCCATTACGATACGGTATGCAACGATTCATCGCGCGGGCTAACCCTGCTGGGGTTGGAGGGCATGTGCATCGGCAACGGCATTCTGACGGTCGAAAACCGCGCGCAGGCCGAAGTACGCGCGGCGGTTGACGGTCAAAACAAAGGCGGCGGTGCGGCCGAGGCGGCCATGCACCTGATTGCCCTGAAACGCCGCTTTACAAAGGCAGAGAGCGGGCGTATTGCACCAGCTTCGGAGCATATACTCATGGCCGGTGACCCGTCCAAGCCCCAAGGAAAAGCCTGATGTCCAAGACCCGTAACGAGAAAAAACAGATGAAATCCGCCGCGCGGCTGTATGCGGTGCAGGCGTTGTTCCAGATGGAAGCGGCGGGCGAAGGGATGGACGAGGTGCGCGAGCAATTCGAGACCCACCGTTTCGGGGCCGAGATCGACGGCGACACGCTGGCCGAAGGCCATGTAGAGCTGTTCCGCACCCTGATCCGCGCTGCGGTCGAGCATCAGGCGACCATCGACCAACTGACTGACCGCGCCCTGGTGGCCAAATGGCCGATCGCCAAAATCGACCCGACCCTGCGGGCGCTGTTTCGGGCCTCGGGGGCGGAAATGACACTGGCGCAAACGCCGCCCAAGGTGATTATCAACGAATATGTCGATGTGGCCAAAGCCTTTTTCCCCGACGGGCGTGAATCGCGCTTTGTCAACGCGGTGCTGGATCATATGGCGCGCGAGGTCAGCCCCGACGCTTTTGCGTAAACCTGCCCGCAGCCTCTGGACATCCGCGCGGCCAACACCCAGAATACGCCATTGAAATCCATTCAAAGGGGCGCATTCATGAGCTATGACAAGCTGCTGAATCACATCAGAAAAACCACGGCACTGGAACAGGTGGCCGGTATTGTCGGCTGGGACCAGCAAACCCAGATGCCGGTGAATGCCGCACAACAGCGGGCCGAGCATATGGGGGCCATGGAAACCGTGTTGCACGCGCGGCGCGCCGACCCGCGTATTCCCGAATGGATCGATGCGATCGGGCAGGCCAACCTGACACTGATCGAGCAAACCAATGTAGCCGAGGCAAAGCGCGCGTATGAAACCGCCACCAAGGTGCCTGCCGATCTGGGCGAGGCCATGGCCAAACTGGCCGCCAGGGGGCAGGGGATCTGGGCAGCGGCGCGCGCGGCTGAGAACGTGGCCGATTTTTTGCCCACCCTGTCCGAAATGATCGAACTGAAGCGCGAGGAGGCCGCCTGTCGCAAGGCCGATGGCCAGCCGCTTTATGATGCGCTGATGGAGGATTTCGAGCCGGGCATGGGCAGTGAAACCATGAGCGCCATGCTTGATGAATTGCGGGTCGGGCTGGTTGATCTGCGCGGGCGGATTGCCGATAGCGGCCGGGAAATGCCGCGCCTGTCGGGGAAGTTCGACAAGGAACAGCAGTTGAAACTGGCGCGCAACCTGCCCGCGATTTTCTGCTATGACTGGGATTCAGGGCGGATGGACATGGCGGTACATCCGTTTTGCTCGGGGCACGGGTCGGACGTGCGCATTACCACGCGGGTTGATGAAGCCAACCCGTTTGACTGCTTTTATTCAACCATTCACGAGGTTGGCCACGCGGTTTACGAACAGAACATCGCGGGTGCCGACGGGATGGAGCCGGCGCATACCTATGCCTCTATGGGGGTGCATGAAAGCCAGAGCCGCATGTTCGAGAACCAGATTGGCCGCAGCCGCGCATTTTGTGGCAAGCTGTTTGACGCGATGGTGGCGGAATTCGGCGATATCGGCGTGGCGGATGCGGACGGGTTTTATGGCGCGGTCAACCGGGTGCGCAGCGGCTATATCCGCACCGAATCCGACGAGATCCACTATAACCTGCATGTGATGCTGCGCTATGATCTGGAACGCGCCCTGATCGCCGGAGATCTGGCCGTGGGGGATCTGGAAGCGGCGTGGAATGACCGGTTTCTGGCCGATTTCGGCGTGGCTGTGGACAAGCCATCAAATGGTGTCCTGCAAGACGTGCATTGGTCCGCCGGCCTGTTTGGCTATTTCCCCACCTATTCGCTGGGTAATATCTATGCCGGAGAGTTGTTTGCCAAAATGCAGGCCGATATTGTCGGTCTGGACGGGTTGATCGCCGCGCATGATCTTGGCAAGCCCGTTGACTGGCTAACCGACAAGGTCCACCGGCACGGGCGAACCATTGCCCCGAACCAGTTGATCGAGAACGCCGTTGGCCACAAGCCCGGCGTGGCGGCGCTGCTGGCATATCTTAACGCCAAGTTCGGTGAACTCTACAACGTGTAAACGCGGCCCATAAGACGGGGCGCTCCCGCACTCCAGCCATTGCCTGGCTAAAGCCAGCCAACGACTTCCGCTTGGGCCGCGCCTCGGCTTCGCCTCGGCAGGGGGCCAGCCCCCTCTGGCGCAAGCGCCATTCACCCCCGGGATACTTGTGAAAAGAAGAAGGTAAGGGACTTCATTCTTCCTTAAATACTCTCAGGGGGGAGCGACGCATGTCGCGAGGGGGCGGAACGCCCCCCCCTGCCGCCCGAAGGGCGGCCCGGCCCAAAGGGAAGCTTGTGATTGCGGAACGCAATCACGGGCTGGACTGCGGGAGCGCTACGGGGTTAAGGCGTGTGGGTGGGCTATGGTTGAAAATCTTGCAGGCGCGCAACATATCGGGCGAGGGTATCGATTTCCAGATTGACCGTGTCTCCGACACGGGCCTGCCCCCAGTTTGTATGGGTTTTGGTGTGCGGGATGATGTTGACCCCGAACCGTGTGCCGGTCACGTCATTCACGGTTAGCGAGGTGCCGTTCAGCGCTACCGAGCCTTTCGGGGCGATAAATCGGGCAAGGGGCGCAGGCGCGTCGAATTCGAACCGTGTGCTGTCCCCCTCGGTATGCTGGCTCAGGATGGTAGCGACCCCGTCCACATGTCCCGAAACGATATGCCCGCCCAGTTCATCGCCCAGCCGCAGGGCGCGTTCAAGGTTGACGCGCGTTCCTGCCGGCCAGCCGGAGGTGCCGATATTGGTTTTGTCCAGTGTTTCGGCCGAAATATCCACCTCGAACCAGTTCGGCCCTTTGGCAACCACGGTCAGGCACACGCCATCACAAGCGATCGAGGCCCCCATATCCACCCCGTCCATGTCATAGCCGGTTTTGATCTGCGCGCGCATATCACCGCGCTGGGTCGTGGTTTCGATTTCGCCGATATCGGTGATGATGCCCGTGAACATTGCCTTAACTCCGGTTTGACTGGCCCAGTCCTAGCGCGTCGCGGAGCGATGGGCAACATTGCTTTGATGTCGGATAGCCGAACTTATGCTAAGGGAATGATTGTAATTGTCGGGTTACAAGGCTACTTTGCCAAAAAGCTCCGGACGTTAATGTTGAATACCGATCGAAAATTCCTGTTTCTTCAGGGGCCGCACGGCCCGTTTTTCGGGCGCGTTGCCGAGAACCTGAAGCGCGCCGGTTGTTCGGTGATGCGGGTGGGGTTTACCCGTGGCGACCGGTTTTTCTGGCCCAAGAACCTGCCCTATCAACCCTATCAGGGTGACGAGGACGGCTGGGCCGAGGCGCTTGGGGCGCTGATTGCCACCCATGGCCTGACCGATATCGTGCTTTACGGAGATTGCCGCCCGCTGCATGCGATTGCGGTCAAAACAGCCAAGGCGCAGGGGCTGGTGGTGCATGTGTTCGAGGAGGGCTATTTGCGCCCCTATTGGGCAACCTATGAACGCGACGGGTCCAACGGCAATTCGGCATTGATGCATATTGAACTGCCCGAAATGCAGGCCGCGCTGGATGGCGCGCCCCGGCTTTCCTCGGATGCTCCGGCGCAATGGGGGCCGATCTGGCACCATATCTGGTACGGGATGCTGTACCATTTCAACCTGATCCTGCCCGCCGGCCCTTACAAGAACTATCGCCCGCACCGCAATTCCACCCTGTGGCAAGAACTGCGCCTGCACTCGCTTCGGCTGCTTGGCATGCCCCGCGTCAGCCTGCAACGCCGCTTTCAGACCCGCAAATTGCTGCGCCGTGGCGAACCCTATTTCATCGTGCTGTTGCAACTGGGCCACGATTCATCGATCATCAGCCATTCGGATTTTTCCTCGGTTGCCGAGTTTGCAAAGCTGTGCATCGAAAATTTTGCCGAGGCCGGACAAGGCCACCATCGGCTGGTTTTCAAGACCCACCCGCTAGAGGACGGCCGCGAAGGGTTATCGCGTAAGATCAAAGAGATGGCCGAGCAGGCCGGGGTCGCCGACCGCGTGGATTTCATCATCGGGGGCAAGCTGGGGCAATTGCTTGATAACGCGCTTGGCGCGGTGACCATCAATTCAACCGCCGCGCAACAAGCGTTCTGGCGCGGCTTGCCGGTGCGCGCGCTGGGGCGTTCGATCTTTGACAAGGATGAGCTGGTCTCGCGGCAAAATCTGGTTGATTTCTTCAAGAATCCGGTGGCCCCCAATCGCAAGTACTATCACGATTACCGCGAATACCTGTTGCAAACCTCGCAGGTGCCGGGCGGGTATTATACGGTGCAGGGGCGCGCTGGCCTGACCCGCCGCGTGGTGGATATGATGCTGGCCAAAGACGACCCGTATCAGGCCCTGATGCGCACAAGTGTGACTCAAAAGCATCTAAAAGTTGTGGATTAACATCTGTGTAAGGATTTTGGCTGGATTTGCCCTGTAAATCTGGTATGTTGACGCTACAAAAAAATAAAAGCAGTGAAATCAGCACTCTAACACAGGCAGTGGCATTACTATGGTTACATCAGGTCGGCTAAGAGCCCTTTTCTCGCTATTGTTGACACTGATGGTCGTCGGGGCCTGCGGATTGCCGCGCACCGGCCCTACCACGCATGAAATTCTGGCCAGTTCCGTCGAAAATGGCGGCACGACCCATATTGTCTATGTGGATGACCGCGTAACCCGGCTGGCCAGTGCCGAGCCGGAAATCGGTTTTAGCCGGGCATTTCTGAACGCGGGCAATGCGTCGGTTGACCGGATCAATGCCGGTGACAAACTGACCATCACCATTTGGGAAAACGTTGATAACGGCCTGCTGGCCAATACCGGTTCCAATTCGACCACCTTGCCCGATGTGCAGGTTGACCAGCTTGGCAATATTTTTGTGCCTTATGCCGGTGTTGTGCGCGCCTCGGGGCGCACCTCCGAGGAATTGCGCGTCGAAATTACCCGCCTTCTGGAACGCCAGACCCCCGACCCGCAGGTAGAGGTCCGCAGGGCCTCGGGCGATGGATCGACGGTCAGCATTGTCGGCGGGGTTGCTACGCAGGGCGTGTATCCGATTGTACCCTCTACCCGGCGGTTGCTGTCGATGCTGGCAACGGCGGGCGGCGTGTCGCTGAACCCCGACGTGACCCAGCTTTCCATTCATCGCGGCAATAACACCGCGCGGATCTGGTTGCAGGATCTGTACGATAATCCGGCCTATAACATCGCGTTGCATGCCGGTGACGAAATCGTCATCAGTCAGGACCGGCGCTATTTCACCGCGCTCGGCTCTACCACCGCGCAAAAGAAAATGCCCTTTGACGAACACAGCCCCAACGCGGTTGATGCCTTGGCCAGTATTGGCGGCCTGAACGGAACCACGGCCAACCCGCGTGGCGTGTTCGTGTTTCGGGTTGAACCGGCTTCGGTGGCCAATGCGTTGCTGAACACTGACGAGTTTACCTCGCCGCAACGGGTGGCCTATGTGATCGATCTGACCCGCGAGGACGGTATTTTTATCGCGCGCAACTTCAACATTATCAATCACGACGCGATCTTTGTGACGCAGGCCCCGTTTGTTCAATGGTCGGCATTGTTGCAAGCCGTGGCCGGTACCGCTAAGACGGTGGACAGCCTCGCCACGATTGTCGAGAGCTTTTAGCAACCCTAAAGGTACAGTCTAACCGTGAAACGCCTAGCCGTTTATACGCTCGGGTTCCTTCAAGTGCCCTATGTGCGGCGCATTTTGCGAAGCGCGGGCTGGAAACTGGTGATTGGTCCGCTGGCATGGAAGGCGGATGCGGTCGGGGTTTGGGGGCGCAAAAGGCGGGCAAGGCGCGGGATCGATGCGGCCAAACGCCGAAACCTGCCGGTTCTGAATATCGAAGACGCGTTTTTGCGCTCGGTCAACCCCGGAGTCTGGACGGCCCCCGCGGGGTTTGTGCTGGACGAGTTGGGTATCTATTTTGACGCCGGTACGCCCTCGGGGCTGGAAAACATGCTGGCCACGGCGCCGCTGGATGACCCTGACTTGCTGGCGCGCGCGGAGGCGGGTATCCGGTTTTTGCGTGAAAACGGGCTGTCCAAGTATAATCCGGTCGGGCGCGATGCGACGCGCGCGCCCGATCCGGGCTATGTGCTGATTATCGACCAGACCCGCGGCGATGCCTCGCTGGAATACGGGCGGGCCAATGACGAAACATTCAAGCAGATGCTGGCCTCAGCGCGCCTCGATTTTCCCGATGCGCCGATCATTATCCGCACCCATCCGGCGGTGGTGAACGGGTTGAAAACGGGGCATTATGGTGCTGCCGATCTGGACGGGCGCACCACGTTGCTGGACAGCCAGATCAACCCGTGGGATCTGCTTTCGAACGCAAGGGCGGTGTATTGTGCCACCTCGCAAATGGGGTTCGAGGCCATTCTGGCGGGCCACCGGCCGGTGGTGTTCGGAGTGCCGTTCTATGCGGGCTGGGGCCTTAGCGAGGACAGGCAACCGGTGGCGCGGCGCGGGCGAACCCTTGACAAAACGCAGCTTTTTGCCGCGGCAATGCTGGAATATCCGTTCTGGTTCAACCCCTATAAAAACCGCGTGGGCCGGTTCGAAAGCGCCGCTAGCGCGCTGCTGGCGCGGTCGCGCCACGTTTGGGCCAACCGCCAGCCAAGCGTTGCGCTGGGCATGAAAAGCTGGAAACGCCCGCGCGTGTCGTTGTTTTTGCAAAGCGACAAACACCGGCCGGTCTTTATCGAACAGCCGCAAAAGGCGGTGCAGCGGGCCAAGGCGAAATCGGCGCGGGTGGTGGTCTGGGCCAGCAAGGAAACCCCCGAACTGGCCACGGCCTGCGCGCAACACCAGGTGCCGCTCTGGCGGATGGAGGACGGGTTTTTGCGCTCGTCGGGGCTGGGGGCCGAACTGGTTCCGGCGGCCTCGGTGGTGATGGACGATCTGGGGATCTATTTTGACCCGACCCGCGCCTCGCGGCTGGAACGGCTGATTGCGGAGTCGGGCGACTTGCCCGCCGATGCGCTGGAGCGTGCCGAAAGGCTGCGCCAAAGCGTGATCGCCGCGGGTATTACCAAGTACAACCTGAAATCCGCGCCGCAACCCCTTACCGGGGTTGACGGGCGGCGGGTTATTCTGGTGCCGGGGCAGGTGGAAGACGACGCCTCTATCCGGCTGGGCACCACCGATATCCGCACCAATGCCGACCTGCTTAGGGTCGCGCGCGAACGCAATCCCGAGGCATTTATTATCTATAAACCGCATCCCGATGTGGAAAAGGGCCTGCGGGTTGGCAAGATCGACCGGGCGGGCGATTACGCTGATCTGGTGGCGGTCGATCGCGACGCGGCGCAGTTGCTGGATCAGGTGGATGCGGTCTGGACCATGACCTCGCTGATGGGGTTCGAGGCGCTGTTGCGCGGGGTTGCGGTTACCTGCCTTGGCATGCCGTTTTATGCGGGCTGGGGGCTGACCGACGATCAGGGGCAGGTTTGCGCGCGCCGCAGCGCAAGGCCCGAACTGGCGGGCATGGTGCATGCCTGCCTGATCGATTACCCGTTGTATCTCGATCCGGTCACCAAAATCCCCTGTCCCGTAGAAGTGCTGGTCGAACGACTGGGAGAGGGCGCGGCGGGGCGCGGTGTCGGCCTGACCATGCTGGCAAAGCTACAGGGCCGGTTTGCCGGTTACGCGCATTTGTGGCGCTAGGCGGGCTGCCACAGGCTGAGTGAATCATTGCCCAACCGGCGAACGGATGTCAGGGTCAGGCGCGGATGGGCGGCCAGCGCGTCAAACCCGAGTGGCCCGATCGCCGGAATCCCGCCTGAACCCAGCAGCAATCCGGCATGGAACAGCGCCAGTTGATCAACCAGATCGGCGTTGATCAGGCTGGCCGCCAGCCCGCCGCCGCCCTCTACCAGCAAGCGGGTTATACCGGCGCGGCCCAGTTTCTGCGCCATATCCACAAGGTCCAGTTCGCCGCTTCGGGTGGATTTGACCTCGATCAGGCGGGCACCAAGATTGGCGAACAGCGCCCGCCGTTCGCCAATCTTGGT
>JALXER010000401.1 GCA_027069385.1 Paracoccaceae bacterium | reverse complement strand
CCCCTGAGCGTGGCCAATGTTGTTGCAGGAGTGATGCCGCCGCAGGACATCCTGGATATGGCCGCCAATACCGTTTCCTCGGAGGATCCGGCCATGCGCGAACGCATCCAGCAAGCGCAGGAACAGCTGTTGCAACAACTGTCGCGCGCCGCTGATCAGGGCCTGCTCGACTATGTCACCCCCGAGATCGAAGTGCCCGAACAACAAATCCCCGACCCCGAGCCGGCCCCGGAACCTGACCCCGAACCGGTTGCCGCGAATGATTCCGAACTGCTGCGCCAGCTTTCGGCCCGCACGGCCTATGACCAGCCATCCGAAAGCCTGCTGACCGATATTGTCAACGAATTTGCCATGCCGCAATGCCTGGACAGCACCGTGTTTTCCATGCAGGACTGGTCGAACGGCCAAAGCTTCTCGGATCAGGTCGGCATGTTGCGTGCCAATCTGATCGGTGAATTTGACCAACCGGATGCCGAAAAGCTGACGGCGCTGGTGCATTTGTATCTGCGTTTTGGCTTCGCCGCCGAAGCGGCATTTCTGCTGCATGAAAACAGTGATGTTATTCCGGACCAGCACTTGCTGCTGGATATCGCCCATGAACTGAATGGCGCGCCACCCACGCCCACAGGTCCGGTGGCCAAGGGGGCCGGTTGCGGAGGCGCGCATGAAATGTGGTACTTGCTCGATGCACTGAACGGCGAGCCGGTTCAGGAACCGGATTCCATTCTGGAGGCGTTTGCCGGCTATCCCATCGAAATTCGCACCCTGATCGGCCCGCAACTGGCAACCGCTTTTCTAAATCGCGGACAGACAGAGGTTGCGCATACCGTTCTGGAAACGGTGCGTCGGGCGGACGGGCATATCACCTCGGCGATCCGGCTGGCCGAAGCCCGTGTTCTTGAGGAAAATCAGGACCATAGCGGCGCGGTCGAGATTTATTCCGATATCGCCGGCGAGGTCGACACCATGGCACCCAATGCGATGATCGAACTGGCGCGCTCGCTTCTGGCTCAGGATTACGCCGTGCCCGAAGATTTGCTAACCGACCTTGGCGCGGCTGCTTTTTCGCACAAGGGCACGCCGCTTGGCGATGAATTGCGCCTGTGGGAGCTTCGGATCGCGGCGCGGGTGCAGGGGCTGGCCCCGACCCTTGCCCGGATCAGCGACGAAATGCATTCCGGCGACCTTGACCCGAACCAGTTGAACACCATTGTGCTAGAGATGTTCGCGCACGCGCAGGCCGCTGACGAGGGCGCGCTGGAATACGCAAACAGCGCCCTTGAATTTGCCGACTTGCTGGTGGACACGCCTGATTCCGATCCGGCGCGTCTGAAGGTTGCGCAGCAATTGTTGGGGCTTGGCTTGCCCGAACCGGCGCTGGATTTTTTGGCCCCTACCTTGGCGCGCGAAAACCCGCAAGCCCGCGAAATAGCCGCGCGCGCCTATCTAATGATGTATGATGCAGAGGATGCGCAGGCGTTGGCACGCGAACTACCCGCATCCGTTGCGGCGGATATCCTGCTAGAGGCCGGGTTGCAGCAGCACGATAACGCGGCCGTAGCGGCGATTTTGCCCGATGTTCCGCCCGAAGATCCGGCCTATAATGACGCGGCGATCCGTGCGGGCGAATGGGATCAGGTGCGCGGCGATGAAACCAGTGCGGTTGTTGCGGCATACCTGTCGGATTCTCCGGTGGAAACCACCGTTCAGAACCCGCAGGTCGATGCGTTTCTATCTGATATCCTTGCGCCGCAAAAGCCGAACCTGCAGGAAACTCGTGATTTGCTGGAGCTTAACCGGGCCAGCATGGAATACCTGCGTAACCTGCTGGATGCAGACCAGCCCCCCGATTTTTAGGGTATTGCCCCCACAGTAATACAGCGGTTAGCCGGCGTCGGGGTTGCGCATGGCGCGTACATCATCGGCATACATCTGGGTGCCGTCTTCAAAGAACAGAATGGTGAAACCGTCGATCAGGCGCACTTCTTGCACGGTAGAGAAAACCAGCCCGGGGGTGGTTGCCGAGACCTCGCCGTCTTTTATGCTTTCGACCTCGAACCGGTAGTTATGGCCGGCCTCGGCCCGATCACCGCTATCAAGAATGCCGGACCATTCAACATCGCTGGCGTTGGGATTGATGCTTTGGTGCCCGACCACGTTGTTGTTTTCATCATAGACCACCAAACGCGCCGAGTCGGCCTCGGAGTGGATGAACACCTGAATATCCAGCGGGTGGTTTTCATAGGGCGCACTGCCCGGATTTCGCACTTCTTTGCCGATCCATTGCGCCAGCCCGCCGGTCGCCCCGTTGGCCAGCGCATCCAGAATGCTTGCCAGCCGGTCATTGGTTTGCACCTGTTGTTCCACCGCGGAAAAGCTGGCAAGTTGCGCGACGAATTCGGTAGATTCCACCGGTTTTAGCGGATCCTGATTGCGCAATTGCGTGGTGAGCAGCGCCAGAAATGTCTCAAAATCACCGGTGGTGTCGGTGGTGCCGCTTGCGGGGGTCTGCCCCTCTGCTCCGGGCAGGGCGTTGTTTGCCGTAAAAGGGGATTGGCGTAAAATCGGGTCCATTTTTGGTTCCTTGGGTTAAAGGCGAATATCGAGGCTGCCATCCAGCGCAAGGGTCTGGATAGAGGGCTGATCCGGCGCGGGGGCGATGGTATATTCCTGAACCGGCAGGCCCGGTTCGGTATCGTCCCTTTCTGGCCCGGATTGAAAACCGGACTGGAAATCCAGATTGGCGTTCTTGAAACCGGCGCTTTCCAGTGCCTGGGTCAGCACGTCGCCGTGACGGCGCATCAGGTCGGTGATCTCGGGGCGTTCGGCGGCAATGCTGACTGTGACGCTGTGTTCGTTCGGGGTCAGATGAACCACGACGCGGCCCAGTTCGGGCGGGTCCAGCCGCACTTCGATGCGCGGCGAATCGCCCGTGCCGATTTGGCGCGAGATCTGCACCGCGATGCTG
>JALXER010000400.1 GCA_027069385.1 Paracoccaceae bacterium | reverse complement strand
CCCCGATCCGGTGGTCCAGCAACCCGTTGCCGACCCTGTTACCCCGTCCGCCCCCGTGGCCGCGCCGGTTTCAGGCCCGATTCCGGCCGGAACGCTGATGGTGCAGCTCAACGTGTTTGACGATCAGGACAGCGCCCAGCAGGAATGGGATTTGCTGGTGACCAAACACCGCGACCTGCTGGGCGGATTGCAGCGCCATATCGAGCGGCGCGAGGCGGGCGGTCGGGTGTTTTACCGGCTGCGCGCCCTGGGGTTTAATGACGCCGATCAGGTGGCGGCGGTTTGTGCGGCGTTGTTGTTGCGGGATGTGCAGTGCATTCCGGTAACCGCACGATAATACGAGCAGCCCCCTCGCGGGGCAAAACAAGGAGGCCGAAGATGCCCGATGATTTTATAGGCGAATTGCACGAGCAGGAACGCGCCGCCCGACTGGCCGCCGAAGCGCTGGTGGTCGATGTGGCGGGATACGAGGGGCCGCTGGATCTGCTGCTGACCCTGTCGCGCACCCAAAAGGTGGACCTGCGGCAAATCTCGGTGCTGGCACTGGCCGAACAATACCTGCTGTTTGTCGAAGAGGCCAAGCGCCTGCGCATCGAACTGGCCGCCGATTATCTGGTGATGGCCGCATGGCTGGCATTCCTGAAATCTCGGCTTTTGCTGCCCCCCGAACCGGGCGACGAGGGCCCATCGGGCGAGGAACTGGCCGCGCATCTGGCCTTTCAACTGGAACGGCTGGAGGCCATGCGCCGCTCGGCTGCGCGGCTGATGGCGCGCGACCAACTGGGCAAGGATTTTTTCGCGCGGGGCGAGGTCGAGGTGGTCACCCGCAAACGTAGCGTGCGCTACAGCGCCACCCTGCTTGACCTGATGCAGGCCTATGCCATGGTCAAAACCCGCGACGATTTCGAACCGCTGGCATTCAAACGTGGCGCGATTTACACGATGGAACAGGCGCTGGAGCGCATGAAGGGCCTGATTGGCCATGCGATGGAATGGGGCATGCTGGAACAATTCCTGCCCGAGGCATGGCGGCTGGACCCCAAAAAGCGGCGCTCGGCCACGGCAGCCACCTTTGCGGCAGCGCTGGAACTGGTGAAAGAAGGCAAGCTGGAAATCCGGCAGGCCGATACGTTCGACCCCATAGAACTGCGCAAGCGGGTGACGGGGTAATGGATAAGGAAGAGCTCGAATCCCTGTTCGAAGCACCGCCCATGGCCGAGCAGGAACGCATGGTCGAAGCGATCCTGTTCGCCAGCGCCGAACCGCTGCGCCCCGCCGAAATCGGAGCACGGATGCCCCATGGTGCCGAAGTGGCCGAGGCCATTGCCATGCTGAAGAAACGTTATGCCGGGCGCGGAGTGACGGTGCGCAAGATCGGTGACGCCTATGCGTTTCGCACTGCGCCCGATCTGGGGTTCCTGATGCAAAAAGAACAGGTCGAACACCGCAAGCTGTCGCGGGCGGCGATCGAAACGCTGGCGATTATTGCTTACCACCAGCCCGCTACCCGCGCCGAGATAGAGGAAATCCGTGGCGTGTCGGTGTCGCGCGGGACGCTCGATATGCTGATGGAACTGGGCTGGGTCAAGATCGGGCGACGCCGGATGACCCCGGGCCGGCCGGTAACTTTTACCGTGACCCAAGGCTTCCTTGATCACTTTGGTCTGGAAACCCCGCGCGATCTGCCCGGCGTCAAAGAGTTGCGCGATAGCGGCCTACTGGACAACCGACCCGCACCCGGAACGCCGCCGGGCGATGAAGCCCGTGGCGATGATCAGGAAGATATGTTCGAATAACCGGCATGGTGTTTCGCCTCGGGCCTCCGGTCTCTTCGGGGAGCCGCAAGCGGCCCCCCTCCTCAACCGGGCATGGGGTAAACCCCATGCGGGGGCGTTCACGCCCCCCTTGCCGTTCCGGCAATTCCCCCCTGAGAGTATTTATGAAAAATGGTAGGTGTTATTGCCTCACGCATGTGACGGGGGTACGGGGGCTGGCCCCCGGGGCCGACCGAAGGTCGGCCCGGCCCAAAGGGAAGCCTTTTGTTTGGCTTGCCAAACACAAGGCTGGACTGCGGGAGGGCTACGGTTGTGGGGGTTTGAAGTGTTTGGACAGTTTCATGCCCTGGCCCTGATAGTTTGATCCAAGGCCGGTGCCATAGAGCACTTCGGGCACTTCCTGCATCCGTTCGTAGACCAGCCGTCCGACGATTTGGCCGTGGCCCAGTGCAAACGGAGCTTCGTGGCAGCGGACTTCGAGCACCCCGCGAGAGCCTTTGCCGCCAGCGGTTTCATTGCCGAATCCCGGATCAAAGAAGCCCGCGTAATGCACGCGAAATTCGCCGACCATGGCCAGATAGGGGGCCATTTCGGCGGCGCAATCGGGCGGGATATGCACGGCCTCGCGGCTGACCAGAATATAGAACGCACCGGGGTCCAGAATGATCTGCCGGTCATAGTTGATGACCGGATCCCAAAAATCCGCCACTTCGTAATGGTTCAGGCGGGACAGGTCTATCAGGCCCGAATTGGACTTGGCGCGATAGCCGACAATGCCGCTGACCCCGGCCGACAGGTCAACCGAAAAGCCCAGACCGTTATCGATCAGCGCTTCGGTATCCACCAGTTTCTGCGTTTGGTTCAATGCCCGCAATTCCGCATCGTCCAGCACCACCTGACCGGCGCGAAACCGGATCTGGTTCAGGCACAGATCGGGGCGCACCAGCACCGAAAACGACCTTGGCGAGATTTCCGCATAGATCGGCCCGTGATACCCCGAATCGATACGATCGAATTCGGTCGCGTTGCGGGTAATCAGCCGGGTCAGCAGGTCGAGCCGTCCGGTGCTGCTTTTGGCATTGGCAACGGCGCTGATTCCGTTGGGCAGGTTCAGGGATTCCTGCAACTCGACCAGATAGACACAGCCCTTTTCCAGCACCGCACCGGCGCGCAGATCAAGCTCGTGGGTAGAGTAGCGTTGCAATCCGGCGTCGATCCCAGATGTACCGGGTAGAAACGAAGCCTTGATCCGCCATGCGCGCCGACCAAGGCGCAAATCGAGACTGGCAGGCTGGATCTGGCTGTCGGGGATGGGTGCATCGGCGCTGATCTGCCCGTTCTGGATCATCCCCCGCAGGGTCTGGAACGGCAGCACTCCGGCGGTCATGGCAATCCCCATCGTTATATTTTGGTCGGGCTAGCGAGATTCGAACTCACGACCTTTCGTCCCCCAGACGAACGCGCTACCAAGCTGCGCCATAGCCCGACTGAGCGTTGTTATATCGTCAATTCCGTCAGGCGCAAGCGCCATTTGTCAAATTGAACCGGCAATTCGCTCTCGCAGTGATTTAAGATTGTCCACCACGTCCTTCAGGCTTGGGGTAGAGGCCTGCTCGGCCACATACTTAACGCCTTTTTCTTTTAACACTTTTTGCGCACCCTTGATGGTCAGGCCGTCTTCGTACAGCATTTTCTGGATGCCGCGCAGCAGGGCAATATCTTCGGGGCGGTAATAGCGCCGCCCGCCGCCGCGCTTGATCGGGGTGATCTGCACGAATCGGCTTTCCCAAAAGCGCAACACATGCGCGGGAATATCCAGAATCTCGGCCACTTCGGAAATGGTACGAAAGGCCTCGGCTGATTTGCGGAGTGCTTGTGCCAAAACTAACCTTTATTACCGGCGTCGACCCGGTCTTTCATCAGATGCGAGGGACGGAAGGTCAACACGCGGCGCGGCGCGATGGGGACCTCTTCGCCGGTTTTGGGGTTCCGCCCGATTCGCGCGCTTTTATCGCGGATGGAAAAGGTGCCGAACGAGGAAATCTTGACGTTTTCCCCTTTGACAAGGGCGTCGGCCATATGGCCCAGCACCGATTCAACCAGTTCGGCGGATTCGTTGCGCGAAAGACCGACTTCGCGAAAAACCGCTTCGCTTAAATTCATTCTCGTTAATGTAGTATTGCTCACAGATTCGCTCCCTCTACTACATGTAGACTAGGGGAAAACCGGAAAGCGAGTCAATATCAATGACTTGCGCGGGCTAAATAAGGCGGATTTTCACCAACGTAACGTTACGGCACCCCAGGTCAGGCCGCCGCCGATGGCCTCCATCAGCAGCAATTCACCGCGTTTGATCTGTCCGCGGGCATGGGCCACCGACAGGGCAAGGGGAATCGACGCGGCCGAGGTATTGCCGTGATCCTGTACGGTCACCACCACCTTATCCATTGAAATCCCCATCTTTTTCGCGGTTCGGCTGATGATTCGCAGGTTGGCCTGATGGGGCACGACCCAGTCAATATCCTGCGCGGTCACGCCGGCATTTTGCATGGTGACCTCGCCGGCAGCAGCAAGTTTGGTCACGGCGTGTTTGAACACTTCTTGACCTTCCATGCGCAAAACGCCGGTGGTCTGGGTGCTGGAAACTCCGCCATCCACATACAGCAGGTGGTTATAGGCCCCGTCCGAATGCAGGTCCGAGGCCAGAATGCCCCGATCGGCCGCGCCACCCTGTCCGGTCTGCGCCTCCAGGATCAGCGCACCGGCACCGTCGCCAAACAGCACGCAGGTGCGGCGGTCGTGCCAGTCCAGAATGCGCGAAAAGGTCTCGGCACCGATGACCAGAATCCGTTTGGCCTGACCGGCGCGGATCATCGCGTTGGCGGTGCTGAGCGCATAGATAAACCCCGCGCAAACCGCCTGAATGTCAAAGGCAAACCCGTGATGCATCCCCAATGCCGCCTGCACCTTGGTTGCGGTCGAGGGAAAGGTTTGGTCGGGGGTGGCGGTGGCCAGAATAATCGCGTCCAGATCGGCGGCGGTCAGTCCGGCATCGTCCAGCGCTGCCTTGGCGGCCTCTATGCCCAGATCAGAGGTGGTCTGGTTGGGGGCGGCAAAGCGGCGTCGCTCTATGCCGGTGCGGGCGCGAATCCATTCGTCGCTGGTGTCCAGCGTCTTTTCGAATTCGGCGTTCTCAACAATACGATCGGGCAGATAATGCCCGCAGCCAACGGCCACTGCACGCGTTACGCTCATGCTTGGTTCCCATCCCTTGTGGATAGCGCATCTTTGCTGGCTTGCAGGCCGGATGCAACCCGGCTGGTCAGCTTTTCTGCAAAATTCTGTCGGGCCAGTTGAATGGCCAGTTGGATCGCGGCGGCGATGCCGACCGCATCGGCCCCGCCATGGGATTTGACCACCGTACCGTTCAGCCCCAGAAACACCCCGCCATTGACGCGGCGCGGGTCGATCTGGCGCGACAGGCGGCGCAGCGACATGGTGGCAAACAGGGCGGCGATTTTGGCGCCGATATGGCGGGTAAACACCGCTTCGGCCACGTTGCGCACATGTTTGGCGGTGCCCTCGCCGGTTTTCAGGGCGATATTGCCGGTAAACCCGTCGGTGACGATGATATCGACCCGGTCCGAAACCAGATCGCTGCCCTCGACAAAGCCGACATACTCGAAATCCGAAACCTCGGCCACGGTGGCGATCAGTTCGGCGGCCTCGTGCAACTCGGCGCGGCCCTTGTGTTCTTCGACTCCGACATTGAGCAACCCGACGCGCGGGTGGCGCAGGTTCATGCCGTTGCGCGCATAGGATGCCCCCATGATCGCGTATTTCAGCAGGTCCTGCGCATCGGCACGGATATCCGCGCCCGCATCGAGCATAATATTATGCCCGCCGGGATTGGCCGAGGGCCACAGGATGGCAATGGCGGGCCGGTTGACCCCGGGGGCCTTGCGCAGCCGGATCATCGAAATGGCCATCAGCGCACCGGTATTCCCGCAGGAAACCGCCGCATGGGCCTCGCCCTCGCGCACGGTATCGATGGTGGCCCACATGCTGGTTTTCCGGCCCCCGCGCAGTACCGAGGACGGCTTGTCCTCCATCCGGACAACATCGGTGGTGGCGACAACGCGTACGCGCGCCTTCAGGTCGGGTTTACGTTTCAGGCATTTGTCGATTTCATCCGCATCGCCATGTACGATGAACTGCACTTCGGGGTTCAGCCGCGACGCTTTGGCCATGCCTTCGATAACCGCAGGCACGCCAAAATCCCCGCCCATAGCATCGACGGAGATCACAGTGTTTTCTGTGTGAGGTGCAGAGTCCCGGTTGTGCGCATCGCCCATGCCGGACTCACCCCGTTTTTTGCTTATGCAGCGTCTTCGTCATCCAGATCGATTTCATCGACCATAGCAACGACTTCGCGGTCTGCATAGTGGCCACATGCACCACAAACGTGATGCGGGCGCACCAGTTCGCCACAGTTGGAGCATTCATTGGGGTTCGCCCCGGCCAGCGCCAGATGCGCACGGCGCATGCCGCGTTTGGAACGGGTAATTTTACTTTTTGGCACTGCCATGGTTTTAGACCTTCACAATATGCGGACAATCCGCGCGGTTGGCATTCGTTCCGCGCGACCTATCAGAGAAAGCACACGGGTGTAAACACCAGATAAAGCAAGCCGGCAAAATAGCGGGTTTTTAGCGAACCGCAAGCCCCGTAATCGGCTTATTCGGGCTGTTCATCCAGTTTTTTCTTCAAATCGGCCAGACCGGCAAACGGTTTCAGGGCTGATTCCTGTATCGGTTCCTGCCCCGGCGGGGCCTGCGTGACCGGTTCGAGAATCGCCCCTTCGCTGCGCGGATAGGCCGGCAGGGCCAGAGTCAGCGCCTCTAGCGCCACCGCACCAAGGTCGATATCTTTCTGCAAGGGTTCTATGTCGTCTTCCAGCACGGTTTCGTCGGTGCGCTCGGGAATCTGGTCATGGGGCAGAAACCGCACCGAAACCGGCACATCGATTCGGGTGCGCACCGGTTCCAGCGTCGCCACGCATTCTTGCGTAACCGAAGCCCCAAGCTCGGCGCTCAGCCGCCAGCCGCGCGTGCCTGTCGGTTCCAGCACACCGCTAAAACGCATTTTACGCAGGCCGCGCAGGTCCAGAAATGCCTTGATCGCCGCGGTTTCGGCCTCGGTCGGGGTTTCCGAAAAGGTATAAGTGCCGTTTTGGGGCATCGAATCCAGCGCCACCGGACGCGAAAACACCGGTTCGGATGGCGGGGGTGGGGTGGTTTCGGCCATATTTTGCCCTTTGGTTCTGATTTCTCGAATTGGGTTGCTTGCGTCAGCCCGCCAAATGGAACATACATGGTCGGACAGGAAAACAGCAATATGTGGTTTGAGGGTAAAATGGGCAAGGTGTTGAGCAAAAAGTTTTTTGTAGTGCCGGTATTTGGTTTGGCTTTAGGTCTATCCGCCTGCACCCCTAAAATCGATGTACACGGCTATATTCCGGTTGCTTCCGAAATTGCCGCGATCACGCCGGGGCAAGATACCCCCGAATCCGTGCTTGCCCGACTGGGTGAACCCACAACCCGCGGCGCGCCCGGCTCGGATACATGGTATTACGTTACCTCGCGCGTCAAACGGGTTGCCTTTCTGGCCCCGCGCGAGATAGAGCGCCAGATTCTGGCCATTACCTTTGCCGGTAACCGCGTTTCGGCGGTCAACCATTTCGGGTTGGAGGACGGCCGGATCATCGACCTCAACCGCAATGTTACCGTGACCGACGGCCGCCGCCTGACCTTCTTTGAACAGTTGCTGGGCAATCTGGGCAATTTCAGCGCCGAGCAGTTTCTGGGTGGCTGATCACCGGGCCGTGTGGTGACGCATGGTTAGTACTTGTTAAACAAATTCGCCTTCCTAGCTGTAAACGGCAAGCAATTGTCAGGTAACATGCAAGGAAAGGCGGAATGACGTGTTAGAATGGTTCATGGCCCCTCGGTATCAATCACGATTCGCCCGGAATGCTGCCGACCTTCGCGCGGCGCAATCGCTGCGTTCAACCGTATTTCGCCATAATCCCGACGGGCTGGACCGTGACGCCTTTGATGCGCAATGCCTGCATGTGCTGGTAGAGGACAGCGCCAAAGATAACCGTCTGGTCTGCACCTTCCGCATCCAGCCTTTCAAGAACGGTGCCGAGATAGAGCAATCCTATGCCGCGCAGTTTTACGAATTGTCCGCCCTGCATGGCTATGCGGGCAAGCTGGTGGAAATGGGCCGGTTCTGCGTGGATCCGGCCTATAATGACCCGGATATCCTGCGGGTGGCGTGGGGAGCAATGACCGCCTATGTAGACGGTAACAACGTCGAAATGCTGTTTGGCTGTTCCAGTTTCAGCGGCGTCGAGGCCGACAGCTATATGGATGCCTTTGCCCTGCTGAAAGAGCGCCATCTGGCCCCCAAGCGCTGGTTGCCGCGGGTCAAGGCACCCAAGGTGTTTGCCTTTGCCCGCAAGCTGGCGATGATCAAGCCCAATCTGGGGCGCGCCCAAAAGAAAATGCCGCCGCTTTTGCGTACCTATCTGGCCATGGGCGGCTGGGTGTCGGATCATGCGGTTGTGGATAACGACCTCAATACCCTGCATGTGTTTACCGGGTTAGAGATCAGCGCCATTCCCGAGCCCCGCAAACGCCTGTTACGCGCCGCCGCCCCCTGACGGGCTTTGCCGCCAGCGGGCCAGACCGTCCAGAATCAGCTCCAGCCCGAACGAAAACCGGGTCATGCCGTCGTATTTGCCCTCTATGATCTGCATCGCGGCCTGATGCATGAACGGGTAATCCTGACGGGAAATCATCGGTAGAAACTGCGCGGCTGCGGCCTGGTATTGCTCCGGGGCAACCGGAAAGTTCAACTCCTGCATGGTATAGCCATAGACATGGCTGTCGATGGCATTGCGGGCCCAGTCGGCCTGCGCATAGCTGAAACCGGCCGTTATCAGGCAGCCCAGTGTGGCGTTGATATCGCGCAGGATTTCGGTTCCCAGCGCGATTTTCGAGATCAACAGCGCCGGTGCCCAGCGGTGACGCAGCAAGGCCTGTCGCATGGAACCGGCGCGTCGTCGCATCATCTCGTCCCACGGGCCGTCGATTTGCGGCAGTTCGAATTCGGCCACCACCCGGTTGAGCATCAGGTCCAGCAGGTCATCCTTGCCGGTCACATGGTTGTACAGCGACATTGCCGTCACATCCAGCGACGCGGCGAGCTTGCGCATCGACAGCGCGTCAAACCCGTCTTGGTCGGCAAGCGCCATGGCTTGGGTGATGACTTTGTCACGGGTCAGTGCGCGTGGTTTTCTGGCGCCGCTTTTCGGGCTGGCAGGGGATGAGCTTGACATATGTACACTGTATATATACTGCTGGGTATCGTCAAACATACACTGTATATATCTAGCGAACAGGAGCCCCCATGCCCCGTACCACCAGAATTTCGACCCTGTGGATTGTTGTCATGTTCAACATGGCCTTTGCCGATATTCTGTCCTTTATGGACCCGACGTTTCTGGCTCAGGTGGCCACGGGCAGTGTCGAGGGGGTAACGATCACGCCGATGTTCCTGCTGCTGGCCGCTGTGTTGGTCGAGGTCGCCATCGTGATGATCTTTCTGACACGCGCGCTAAGCCCGCGCGCAAGCCGCGTGGCCAATTACGTTGCGGCAGTGATTACCATTCTGTTCGTGGTCGGCGGCGGGTCACTAAAATCGCACTATATCTTCTTTGCAACAATCGAAGTGGCTGCCCTGCTGTACATCGCCTATCTGGCCAAGGGATTGCAGCCAGATGGGGCGGAAAGCCAATAGCGCGATGTGGTGGCGCAGGTGTTCCAAAAGCACCCCCACTGCCCCGGGCCTCTCCCGCACTGCAGGGGCAGAAATGCTTACGCATTTCACCCCTTCCGTTTGGGCCGCGCCCTCGGCTTCGCCATCGGGCGGGTCGCTGCGCTAGCGTTGGGTTGCAGGTGGGGGACGGTCGGGACGCGCCTATGGCGCGTGAAAGACAGGTTTGTGTTTGTGGTAGGGG
>JALXER010000399.1 GCA_027069385.1 Paracoccaceae bacterium | reverse complement strand
CCCTACGGGGCCGCTTTACAGAAGGGGGGTGCCGACGCGCATGATTTCCCATTGCAGGTCTATGCCTGCAGTATCGCGCACCTTTTGGCGAACCAGCTCGCCCAGCCCCTCCAGATCGGCGGCGGTGGCGGTGCCGGTATTGACCAGAAAGTTCGGGTGTTTGGGCGACATTTGCGCGCCCCCCAGCGTAGCGCCGCGCAGGCCCGCATCGTCGATCACCTTCCACGCTTTCAGGTCGTGGACATCGTCCTCCCGACCGGTTGACGAAAACCCGGCGGGGTTGCGAAAGGTAGACCCGCAGGACAGGTCATCCACGGGTTGTGATTCAGCCCTGCGCTGCACCGCGGTGTGCATCTTCTGGTGTATATCAGCCGGTGCCCCGCGCGGCGCCCTCAGCACCGCCTGGCAGATGATCGTATCATCGGGCAGCGCCGACGAGCGATAGGCAAAGCGCAGGTCATCGGGGCGCAGCGTCACCACCTGCCCGCCCCGCGTTACCGCCGTGGCGCTGACAAACACATCGGCCAGATAGTCGCCATAGCACCCCGCATTCATCTTGATTGCTCCGCCGATTGTGCCCGGAATGGTGCGCAGGAACGCCAGATCGATCCCCGCATCCGCCGCCTGTTTCGCCACCTGCCCGTCCAGCGCAAAGCCCCCGACCCGCACTCTGCCATCGCCCAGCACCTCGAACCCGTTAAACGCCCGCCCCAGCCGCACCACCACGCCGCCGATCCCGCCATCGCGGATGATCATGTTAGAGCAAACCCCCACCGGCAGCACCGGCACATCGGCGGGCAGCGCCGCCAGAAATCCGGCCAGATCGGCCATATGCGCAGGGGTAAACAGCACCTCGGCCGGCCCGCCAACCCGCAGCCAGCTTAGCGCCTTCATCGGCTTGTCAAAGCTCAGCCGCCCGGCAACCGGCGGCAGTTTGTCAGTCAGGCTCATGCTGCCCCCACAATTTCCTCAGGTAATAGGTCAGCGGCAAACGGTAAAGCGAGACCAGCACCAGACAGGCGGCAAACACCGCCCAGCCGCCAAATGCTCCGGCCAGCAGCCACTGCACATACGGAAAGGCCAGCAACAGCACCATCCCCAGCGCGAAATGCACCTTGCCCCAGGGCACCAGCATAGCCACCAGATTGACCGCCACCGCCCAGAGCGCCGCGGCCAGCAGTGCGGTTATCGTATCCGCCATTGTTTGAACTCCTGCCACATATGGCCCAACATAAGGCGCAACTGGAAAATCGCAACGCCCAGCGCCGCCAGTTGCCACAAAACCCCCAGTTGCTGCCCAACAGCCCACAGGACCAACGGCAGGGCAAGCACCAGCAGCCGCGCCAGATTCCAGTGGATGCGATAGGTGTTGGAGAACGGGATCATCGCGATGACATTGGCGGCAATCGCCCATGTGCAAGCCGCGATAAAGGCGCTCATCCCAGATCGGCCTCCAACCCGTTGGCCCATGTGCTGATGGTGCCCGCACCAAGGCAGACCACCATATCGCCCGGCTCGGCATTTTCGCGAACCAGCGCGGCCAGTCCGGCCTGATCCTCTATCGCTTGCACATGCTTGTGGCCATGGGTGACCAGTCCGGCAACCAGTGCAAGGTGATCGGCCCCTTCTATGTGGTCCTCGCCAGCGGCAAAGACCGGCGCGATGGCAACCATATCGGCGTCGTTGAACGCCTTGCAAAAATCGTCGAACAGGCTTTGCAGACGGGTAAAGCGGTGGGGCTGGTGGATGGCGATTACCTTGCCCTTGGTGGACTGGCGCGCCGCCTTCAGAACCGCGGCGATTTCAACCGGATGGTGGCCGTAATCGTCGATAATCGCCGCGCCGTTCCATGTGCCCACCTTTGTAAAACGCCGGTTAACGCCGCTAAAGCCCGACAGCGCCTTGCGGATCTGCCCCGGCGACACGCCCAGATGTTGCGCCGTAGCAATGGCAGCAGCGGCGTTCAGCACGTTGTGCTCGCCGGGCATCGGCAGGGTCAGACCGTCGATCTTGCCAAGCGGCAACGCAATGTCGAAATGCGCCGAGCCGTTTTCATAGCGCAGGTTCTTGACCCGCACATCGGCTTGCGGGTTCAGGCCATAGGTGATGACGCGGCGATCGGTGATCCGGCCCACCAGCGCCTGCACCTCGGCGTGATCGATACAACAGATTGCCGCCCCGTAAAACGGGATGTTGGACACAAACGTATCAAACGCGGCGCGCAGCGCATCGAAATCGCCGTAATGGTCCATGTGTTCGGGGTCGATATTGGTAATGATCGCGATGGTCGCGGGCAGCTTGTTGAAGGTGCCGTCGCTCTCATCCGCTTCGACCACCATCCAGTCGCCCGAACCCATGCGCGCGTTAGAGCCATAGGCATGAATAATGCCGCCATTGATCACCGTCGGGTCCATGCCACCGCCATCGAGCAGCGCCGCCACGATCGAGGTCGTGGTGGTTTTGCCATGGGTGCCGGCTACCGCCACGTTGTTCTTCAGGCGCATCAGTTCGGCGAGCATCTCGGCACGGCGCACCACCGGCAGGTGGCGGGCGCGTGCGGCGTCCAGTTCGGCATTGCCCGGTTTGATCGCCGATGAAATCACCACCACTTCGGCCCCGTCCAGATTGCCGGCCTGCTGGCCGATAAACACCCGTGCGCCCTTTTCGATCAGGCGCTTGACAATCGGGGTTTCCCTCAGGTCCGAGCCTTGCACGTCAAACCCGTATTTCAGCAACACTTCGGCAATGCCGCTCATACCGATGCCGCCAATCCCGACAAAGTGGATCGGGCCGATATCATGGGGAAGCCGGGTTTGCGCGTTCATTTCAGTTGCCCCTTATGAGCCAGTTGTTGCACCGCATCGGCCAGCGTTTCGGCCGCGTCGGGCCTGCCCAGTTTCAGCGCCGCCGATGCCATAAAATCCGCGCGATCCGGGTCGGACAGGATTTCGCCGATATGCGTTGCCAGCAGCGCCGGAGTCAACTCGTTTTCCGCCACCATCACCGTGCCGCCCGCCTGCACCAGCCCGCGGGCATTCGCGGTTTGGTGGTCGTGGGTGGCGATGGCCAGCGGGATCAGGATGGATGGCCGCCCGATTACCGTCAGGTCCGCCACGCTCGACGCGCCCGCCCGACTGATCACCAGTTGCGATTCCGCCATGCGCGCGGGCACATCGTCAAAGAAAGGCTGCACGGTGGCGCGCAGGCCCAGCGCGTCATAGGCCGCCACGGCCGTATCATGGTCGGCGTCGCGCGCCTGATGCGAGACCCGCAGCCGGTCCTGCAAGGCGCGCGGCAACAGCCCCAGCGCCTTTGGCACCACGTCGGACAGGATGCTCGCCCCTTGCGAGCCGCCAATCACCAGCAGGTGCATCGGGTAATCCCCGGGGGTAATATAGGGCGAACCGGCCTTGGCCATAATCGCACTGCGCACCGGATTGCCGGTGTGTTCGCTGACCGCGCCCTTGGGCAGTACCGTTGGCCAGACCGAGCAGGCCACCAGATCAACCCGTGTGGCAAACACCTTGTTGACCCGCCCCAGCACGCCGTTTTGTTCATGGACCATGCGCGGCAGGCGCATCACCCACGCCGCAATCATCGCGGGCAAGGCCGGATAGCCGCCAAAGCCCACCACCACCGCGGGCCGGTCTTTGCGAAAGCTTTGCCATGTCTTGAATGCGCCCATGGCGATACGCGGCAGCACCGCCAACTTGGCCAACATACCACCGCGCGCCGTGGTGGCCGATTTCACCACCTCGCGCGTTACCGCTTCGGGAAAGTTCCCCGCATAGCGCGCGCCGCGAATATCGGTTGACAGCTTAACCCGCCAACCACGACGCAGCATTTCCTCGGCCAGTGCCTGCGCGGGGAACATATGCCCGCCGGTGCCCCCGGCGGCGATGATCAATAACGGCTCCATTCAGTCCTCTCTGACAAACACGTCACCCATGTCGCCCTGCGGCCGTTGCCTTGTCAGCGCCAGCAACATGCCCATCATCGCCCCCGCCGCCAGCAAGGACGAGCCGCCATAGCTGACAAAGGGCAACGTCATGCCCTTGGCGGGCAGCAACCGCGCCGCCACGCCCAGATTGATAAACGCCTGCATGCCCATCAGGCTTGCCAGCCCGACACCGGCCAGACGGGTAAAGCCGTCGCGCTCGCGACGCAGGCGCAGCAGGGAACGGATGGTGATGAACATGAAAACGCCAATCACGAACAGCACAAAGAACAGGCCGAATTCCTCGGCGGCCACGGCAATAACGAAATCGGAATGCGCGTCGGGCAGCGACCATTTGATATGGCCCTGCCCCGCACCAACGCCGGTCAGGCCGCCCTCTTGTATGGCCTGATTGACGAACCACATCTGGGTTAGCGGGTCCAGATCGCCGGCCAGATAGTCGTTGATCCGCCCCGCCACATGATCGGAATTGCGATAGGCAAACATGCCCGCCGAGGCCACCCCGCCCAACAAGGTCAGGATCAGCCATTTGGGCGCGCCCGCAACGAAATAGATCAGCCCCCAGCAGGCAAGGACCAGCGCCGCCTGCCCGTAATCGGGCTGCAAGGCCAGTTGCACCACGATGGCCAGCATAAAGGCCAGCGATATGGTTTTGCCCGGCGGCCCGCCCAGATCGGTGCTCGCGGCGATCATCCACGCGGTGAATACGGCGAAAACCGGTTTGAGGAACTCTACCGGCTGCACCGTCAGAAACCCGAGCGAAAACCACCGCACCGCGCCCTTGCCAAAGTCGTCACCATAGGCAGGCAGCAGCGCCAGCGCCACCACCGCCCCAAGGAAGCCGATCACCGCCAGACGCCGGATGGTTTTGGGTGATTGCATGGACAGCACGATCATCACCACCATAGCCAGCACCGCAAACGCGCCCTGACGGCGAAAGTAATACAACGGGTCAAGATGGTTATCCAGCGCCAGCGGCCCCGACGCCGCCAAGGCCAGCAGCAGGCCGATGCCCACCAGAATGAACACGGCAACCATGGTCCAGTGGTCCACGGTCCGCCACCATTTCGACATGGTCGGTTCGCTGTCTGAAGGCGCCAATGCGCCATATACCATTTCAGTCATGGGTCTGCTCTCTCGTTACTGCCTCGGGCCGGGAATGCCTGTTTTCAGGTCTGCGGCCTTGGTTGGATGGCAGTATAGCAGCCCTTTCGGGTTTTTCCAGCAAATTGCCACCCAACAGCAATGTCACGCTTGTGTCGGGTGCATGACGTGGGCACAATGGCTGCGATGGCCTAGGGTTCAGGCATCGCAGACAATCAATAGGAACACAGCATGATCATACGCAAATTAAGACTGGCTCGCGGTTGGTCCCAGGAACAACTGGCCGAGATGTCGGGTGTCAGCACCCGCACCATCCAGCGCATAGAGCGCGGCGGCAAAGCCAGCCTTGAATCGCTCAAATGTCTGGCTGCGGTATTCGAAAGCAACATAACCGACTTACAAAAGGAACCCGATATGACCCAGGAAACCCTCTCGGCCCAGGATCGCGCCGCGCTGGCCAAAGTCCGTGAATGGATGGGCGAAGAAGACATCATCGACCCCAGCCTGACCGATGAAGAACGCGACGCGCTGGAATATGTGCGTGACCTGAAACAGTTCTATATGAACCTGTTTTCCTATCTGGCGGTTATGGTGATTTTGCTGATCATCAACCTGTTGACCGGCCCCGGATACCTGTGGGTCATCTGGCCGGCGCTGGGCTGGGGCATCGGCGTGTTCTTTCACGCGCTCGCAACCTTTGACGCGTTCAACTTTTTCAATAAAGACTGGGAAAGACGGCAGGTTGAAAAACGCCTGAACCGGAAATAACCGTGCGGTTGAAGCCCGCCCCGATACTTGTCACCGCGACCATACCGGTCGCGGCAAAAGGAGGCATCGGCCTGCGGACCAAATCCCACGCCGTATCTGTTTTGTCGATGTCAGCATTACCCCGCCGGTAGCGGCGCGTCTGCCGTTGCGCCGGTTGCCAGCAAGCACCCGCGCCGCCCCGAACCGGTTGCACTTGCGGGTAATGGTGCGTGGGGCAAGACCTGCCCAGCTGTGCTTTGGGTGCAGGGCGGCGCGGGGGAAACGGTGCCGACAGGGGGACAGTAGACGCGCCGCCACCGGCGGAGGTGTCAGACCAGCGCCTCGAATATCTCGCCGCGTTGCTCGAAGCTGTCGAACTGGTCAAAACTGGCGCAGGCCGGTGCAAGCAGGATGGTATCGCCCGGCTCGGCTTCGGCCCTGGCGGCGCTTACGGCGGCTTGCAATGTGTGGCTTATCTCGTGCGCGGTATCGCCCAGTTGCGCGGCAAATTCGGGCGCTGCCTCGCCAATCAGATAGGCCTTTTTCACCCGTCCGAACAGCGGCGCCAGCGTTGCGATGCCGCCTTCCTTGGCCTGCCCGCCAGCGATCCAGCGGATATTGTCAAAGGCCAGCAAGGCCTTGCCCGCCGCATCGGCGTTGGTGGCCTTGGAGTTGTTGATAAACTTCACCCCCGCGACCTCGCCGACCTGCTGGCAGCGATGCCGCAACCCGCCATAGTTCTGCATTGCACCCCCGATCACCTTGGGGGCCAGCCCCAGATGCCGGCAGGCCGCGTAGGCCGCGCAGGCGTTTTGCTGGTTATGCGCCCCGGGCAGCCCTTCCATTGCGCGCATGTCGATCGACGCCACCTGCCGCCCTTTGCGCCATTCGACCAGAAACCCCTTGCGGGCAAAAACGCTCCAGCCTTTGCCCTTTAGCTGGCGCGAGGTACTGATCCGGATCACGTTGTCCCCTTCGGCAATCACATTGGCCAGAAACTGCCCTTCCGGCTCATCGACGCCGATAATACTGCGTTCCGGCCCGCCTTGGGTAAACAGCCGTTTTTTCGCCGCGAAATAACCGCCGCGCCCGCCGTGCCGGTCCAGATGGTCGGGCGACAGGTTCAGGAAAATGGCCACGTCGGGCTGCAAGGTGCGGGCAAGGTCGGTCTGGTAAGAGGACAGCTCTATCACCGCGACTTCGCCATCACTGGCCGGGTCGAGGCTCAGCACAGCCTTGCCGATATTGCCGCCAAGCTGGCCGGGCCGACCCGCATGTTGCAAGATGTGGTGCAGCAATGCCGAGGTGGTGGATTTGCCATTGGAACCGGTGATGCACACCACCTTGGGAAAGCGGTCGAATTCACCCCAGCTTTCATCGGCAAAGGACTGGAAGAACAGCCCGATATCGTTATCCACCGGCACCCCCGCCGCCCATGCGGCCTGAATAGCCTTGTGGGCCTCGGGGTAGAGGTGCGCAATGCCCGGCGAGGTGACCAGCACATCCAGCGAACCGGCCTCGCGCTCGCGGGTAAGATCCGCCACCTCGAACCCTTGCGCGGCCGCGGCTTCGCGCGATTTAGCGTTGTCATCCCAGCATAGCGGCACCGCTCCGCCAGCCCGTAACGCCGCCGCGGTCGCCAGCCCGCTGCGCCCGAGGCCAAGCACGCCCACGCGCTTGCCGGAATAGCCTTTGACCGGGATCATATGTATACCTCGAAAACAGGGTGGGGTTCGCCCCACAATCAGGGGTACAATAAAACAGATGCCCGCGATTTGGAAGGGCGCCTATGCCCCACCTAAATCCTATGAACACCTCTACGCTACTCCATTAAACACCCCCTCCCTAGCCCTCCCCCGCAAGCGGGGGAGGGGACGCGCCACGCGGCCCCGCCGCGCTATCGCAGTTTCAGGGTGGCCAGCCCGATCAGGGCCAGAATCAGCGAGATGATCCAGAAGCGGATCACGATTTGGCTTTCACCCCAGCCGAGTTTTTCAAAGTGGTGGTGAATCGGGGCCATCAGGAAGATTCGCTTGCCGGTTTTTTTGTAATACAGCACCTGAATAACCACGCTCAGCAATTCCACCACGAACAGCCCGCCGATAATGGCCAGCACGATTTCGTGCTTGGTGGCCACGGCAATCGCGCCCAGCGCGCCGCCCAGTGCCAGCGAGCCGGTATCGCCCATGAACACCGCGGCAGGCGGGGCGTTATACCACAAAAACCCCAGACCTCCGCCCAGCAGTGCCGCGACAAATATCGTCAGCTCTCCGGTGCCCACGACATAGTGCAGGCCCAGATATTCGGTAAAGTCGGTGCGCCCGACCAGATAGGCGATGATCCCGAACGAGCCGGCAGCGATCATCACCGGCATAATCGCCAGCCCGTCCAGCCCGTCGGTGAAATTCACCGCATTGGCGGTGCCCACAATCACGATCATCGCGAAAGGCACGAACAGCACCCCGAGGTAAAGCAGCGTGTCCTTCAGCACCGGAAAGGCCAGATAGCCCGACAGATTATCGGCCTGCACCCACATCACCCAGATCCCCGCTACCAGCGCAACGACAAAGCCGAGCGCCAGCCGGATTTTGCCCGATACGCCTTTGTGGTTCTGCTTGGAAACCTTTAGGAAATCGTCCCAGAACCCGATGGCCCCGAAGCTGTAGGTTACAAACAGCACCATCCAGACATAGGGGTTGTCAAGCCGCGCCCAAAGCAGGGTCGAGACCAGAATCGCCCCCAGAATCAGCACACCGCCCATGGTCGGGGTGCCGGCTTTTTCCAGAATGTGGCTTTGCGGGCCGTCGTCGCGGATCGGCTGGCCCTTGCCCTGTTTGCGGCGCAACAGGTTGATGAGCGGACGCCCGAACATGAACCCGAAGATCAGCGCGGTAAAAAACGCCCCGCCCGAGCGGAAGGTAATATAGCGGAACAGGTTGAACATGTCTCCGCCGTCGGACAACAGATTAAGGTAGTATAACATTCAAATCGACTCGGTTGGTGGGGTTAGGGGCGTGGCTTGGCCCATATTTTTAAGCGCGTCAACGATTAATGCCATTTTCATGCCCAGCGACCCTTTGACCATAACAACGTCGCCGGGGCGGATCGTGCGGGTGATCTGCGCGGCAAGGTCGACCGGGTTTCGGGTTTTCAGGCCGCGCTTCGGGCGGGGCAATGTACCGTTTAAACCGGCCATGAATTCGCCGGTGGTGTGGACGGTATCGATGCTGTCCATCGCGGGCAGACCGGCCAGATCAAGATGCAAGCGCAGGCTGTCGCGGCCCAGTTCCAGCATGTCGCCAAGAACGGCTATTTTGCGCCCGTCATGGCGCGACAGGACCTCTAGCGCTGCGGCGACCGAGGCGGGATTGGCGTTATAGCTTTCGTCAATCAGGGTGAATTGGCCGTCGATCCCCGCCGGACCCAGAGCAATGGTGTAAGCTGCGCCGCGCCCGAGCGGCGCGCGCCAGTCCAGCAGCCCCAGCGCGGCGCGGGCCAGATCCAGCCCCAGCGCATCGACCACCGCCAGCACGCCCAGCGCGTTCATGCCCAGATGGCGGGCGGGCACATTCAGGCGAAACAGGAACTCCGACCCGCCACAGGCCGCGCGTACCATGGTTGCGCCAGCCGAAACGTCAAGCCGCGCGAGGCGATAATCGGCTTCGGCACCAGCGCCGAAAGCCAGCACCTTGGCGTTTGCCGCCGCTGCATCGGCGCGTAAAACATCCTGATCGGGCAGGTCGGCATTGATTACGGCCGTGCCGCCGGGCATCAACCCCTTGAAGATTGTCGCCTTTTCCCGGGCAATGTCGCGCACCGTATCGAATGCGGCCAGATGCACCGGCGCAACGGTGGTGACCAGCGCCACATGCGGGCGGGTCATGCGGGCGAGCGGTTCGATTTCGCCCGGGTGGTTCATGCCGGTTTCGATAATCGCCACCTCGGTATCGGCGGGCATGCGTGCCAGCGTCAGGGGCACGCCTTCGTGGTTGTTATAGCTTTTCTCGGCCACATGCAGCTTTGCCTGTCCGGCCAGCGCCACGCGCAACATTTCCTTGGAGCCGGTCTTGCCCACCGAGCCGGTGATCGCCCCCACCTTAGCCTTTGTACCGGCGCGCGCGGCACCGCCCAGCGCCTCCAA
>JALXER010000398.1 GCA_027069385.1 Paracoccaceae bacterium | reverse complement strand
GCCCCCGGGGCCGACCGAAGGTCGGCCCGGCCCAAAGGGAAGCTGTTGGCTGGCTTTAGCCAGTCAATAGCTGGACTGCGGGAGCGCTACGGGTCAGGGTTTCTCGCCGCGCGCCATACGGGCGTTGATGTCTTTGATCACATCGGGCAGATCGACCAGGCTGTCAATGACATAGTGCGCGCCTGATTGTTGCAATATCTTGCGGGTATGATCCATGCGGCGGGCCAGTTCTTCCTGCGACAGGGTTTCGGCTTCTTCCAGGCTGTTGATATTCATATAGTTTGAATAGCGCACCAGCCCTACCCCCCAGCAGCCGGCATTCAGGGCTTCGCCGATACCCGACACGGTGTCATCGCATTTCACCACCGATTTCACGTCCGAAATCCCCATAAGGTCAAGGTTTTTGAATACCATATGCGGGTCGGGGCGCGCGCCGTTCAGCACTTCGTCTCCGGCGACCGTAGCATCCAGCGTCAGCCCCTGTTTCCGGCAATCCGCATCCAGAATATCCACCATAGAGCGCACAAATCCGGTCGAAGCACCGATCTTGATACCTTCGGCCTGCAAATCGAGGCACACGTCTTTGACGCCGGGCAGCAGGGTGGTGTACTTGCGCAGGCAATCCAGTTGTGCGGGCACGAAATCGGCAAACATGGCATCGACATCGGCCTGGGTCGGGGCGGCACCTTTAATCGATTCCCAGCGGGCGGCGATTACCGGATCTTCGGTCAGTTTCTTGATATGCAGGTCTTTGCGCAAGCCCATCGGGCCGCGTGCCTCCTCCATCGAAATCTCGACGCCCTGATTGGCGAACACCTCGACAAAGACCACGGCGGGGGCGATGACATAGGCGTCGGCCAGCGTGCCGGACCAGTCCAGCACCAGCGCCTTAACCTCGCCACGATAGCTGCGGGAATAGGTGTATTCTGAAAAGTTGCTCATCGGTTTTCCTTTAGGTTAGTTTTGCTTGTTCTTGCAGCGCCGCGGCCGGTGGCGCGGCTGAACCGACCCCCAGTTCCGCCAGCGTTTCCTTGGCAGCCATGACCACGGCGCGCATGACCGGTTCATCCATCTGGCCGATACAGCCGATGCGAAAGCTGTCAACTTTGGTCAGCTTGCCCGGATAGATGATAAAGCCCTTATCCTTCATCAAATCATAGAACCGCCCGAAATCGAATGCCGGATCGGCGGGGCAAAAGAACGTGACGATAATCGGCGACAGCCAGCGGTCATTGAGCAGCGGCACAAAGCCGAGCTCGCGCATGCCTGCGACCATCACATCCCGGTTGCGCGTATAGCGCGCGCCGCGTCCGGCAACGCCGCCTTCGGCCTTGTGGGCCCGCAGCGCGGCCTGGAACGCCACAACCACATGGGTTGGCGGGGTAAAGCGCCACTGGCCGGTCTTGTTCATATGCGCCCATTGCGCATGCACATCCAGACTTAGCGAATGGGAGCGCCCCCTAGCCTCCTCCAATTCAGCCCGCGGCGCAATGATAAACCCGAAACCGGGCACCCCTTCGATACATTTGTTGGCCGAGGAGACCAGCGCCGCGAACGGCACATCGACGGGGATTGCGCCAAAGGCGCTCATACTGTCGATCAGCAACTTGCGCCCCGCCTTTTGCACCGCTGTTGCGATTTCATCAAGCGGGTTAAGGATGCCTGACGAGGTTTCGCAATGCACCACCACCACATGGGTGATCGCCGGATCATCGGCCAGTGCCTGCGCCACTTCGGCCCCGCGCGGCGGTAGGTAATCGCCCTTGTCAATCAGGGTATAGGCGCGGCCCAGATAGCCAAGCGTCGTAGCGATACGCATACCATAGGCCCCGTTGCTCAGCACCAGCACCTTGCCGTCACGCGGCACAAAGCTGCCCAGCATTGCCTCTACGCTGAAACTGCCCGAGCCTTGCATGGGCACGCATTCCAGATCGCCCCCGCCCGCCATGGCCACCAGTTCGGCACGAATTTCGGCGGTGACCGCGCGAAACGCGCCGTCCCAGCTGCCCCAGTCGCGCAGCATCGCGTGCTTGACCGCAGCCGAAGTGGTCAGTGGCCCGGGGGTTAGCAGATAAGGTTCGCCCATTTCGGGGCGCGGCAGGTCGGTCATGGGGTGGCTCCGGTTGACAGTGTTGCTTTGTCACATATGGCAGGTTTGAACTATTTGTAAAATTGTTCTTTGATATGATATCATAGGCCAAGCTTATAGGTTGCCCCGCATGCGTTATGTCCAGCTTCGTGCCTTTCACTTTGTCGCCAAACATGGCGGGTTTTCCCGCGCGGCCGAGGCGCTGAACCTGACCCAACCGGCGATTTCCGATCAGGTGCGCAAACTGGAAATCCAGTACGATACGCGGCTTTTTGACCGGCACAAAAAGACCGTCGCCCTGACCGACACGGGGCGCAGCTTGCAGGAAATCACCAACCGGATGTTCGAGAACGAGCAGCAAGCCCTTGATTTACTGACCCAATCCAGCGCGTTGCGTGCCGGCTCCTTGCGGATCATTGCGGATTCGGTCCACCATATCGCCCCTGCGCTCGGGCAGTTCCGCGCCCGCTATCCGGCGATAAAGGTAACCCTGTCCAGTGGCAATACCGCCGAAGTGCTTAGCGCGCTGCGCGGTTATCATGCCGATATCGGGGTGCTGGGCGACATGCCGGATACGCCCGAATTTACCACAAAGCATCTGGGCGAATCGCCGATTATCGCCTTTGCCGCCAAGGGGGTTGCGCCTGCGTCCCTGCGCCTGGCCGATCTGGCCAGCCAACCGCTGGTACTGCGTGAGCAAGGCTCCAAAACCCGCCAGAAACTGGCCGAGTTGTGCAAGGCCCGCCGCATCGCCCTGCCCCCTTCTATCATTGCCGAAACCCGCGATGCCCTGCGCGAAGTGGTGGCGACCGGGGCCGGAATCGGCTTTGTCTCGCTGGCGGAATTTGGCCATGACGACCGGCTGGAACGGGTGCCGGTGGCGGGGCTGGATATCACCATGGACGAGGC
>JALXER010000397.1 GCA_027069385.1 Paracoccaceae bacterium | reverse complement strand
GGGCCAAGGCGCACGCGGCGTTCGGCCAGGCGGGTATGCTCTTCGGTCGGTTCGACCTCGGGGTGGTCATGACCTTCGACATCTTTGTTTTCCTCGTGCCAGAGCTGGTGGGCAATCTGTTTGGCTTCGGCCTCGACCAGGGTCGGGGGCAGGTCAAAATCGAACATTTCGTCCAGCGCATCCATCAGCTTGCGCTTGGTTACGCTGCGCGCCGCGCCTTTGAATTCTTCCCCCAGACGCTCGCGAATGTCTTCTTTCAGCTTATCCAGATTCTCGGCACCATAACGCTCTGCAAGGGAATCATCGATCGGGGCGGGTTTGGGCTCGTTCACCGATTTGACCGTGCAGGTAAATACCGCATCTTTGCCCGCCAGATTTTCCGCGCCGTATTCGTCGGGGAACGTCACGTTTACTTCCAGTTCTTCACCTTCTTTGGCACCGACCAACTGGTCTTCGAAGCCCGGAATAAAGCTGTTGGAGCCAAGCACAAGCGGGTAGTCATCCGCCTGCCCGCCCTCAAATGCCTCTCCGTCTACCTTGCCCAGAAAGTCGATCACGACCTGATCACCGTCTTTGGCCTTGGAGCCTTTGCGGCGTTTTTCAAAATGGTTGGTCTGCTTGGCCAGATTCTCGAGCGATTCAGTTACCGAATCCTCGTCAATTTCCACAACCATGCGTTCCAGCTTCAGGCCACCGAAATCGGCCTCGGGCACCTCGGGCAGGCACTCGTAAGACATGGCAACGGCAACATCGTCGCCCTCTTTCCAGTCTTCGTTGGTCATTTTCACGTCGGGCTGAATCGCCGGACGGTCGCCGGTTTTCTCGAAATGCGCATTCATCGCACCGTCGATTGCCTCTTGCATGGCTTCGCCCAGAACGGATTTGCCAAACATCTTTTTCATCAGCGCAATCGGTGCCTTGCCCTTGCGGAACCCCTTCATCTGGAAATCGGCACGGGCCGCTTCCAGTTTCTCGGTGACCTTGGCTTCCAGTTCCGAAGCAGGCAACACAATATCATAGGCGCGTTTCAGGCCTTCGTTCAGGGTTTCGGTGACTTTCATGTCATTTCCTTTGTCTGCCCCGTTCGGGCCGTTAATCTTGGTACGGATGAAGGGACTTGAACCCCCACGCCTTGCGGCACCAGAACCTAAATCTGGCGTGTCTACCAATTCCACCACATCCGCATAGGGCCGCAAGCGACCCGATTCCGGCGCTTATCTAGCAGAGCTTTAATCCGGTTGCGAGGGGAAAATGCGCCAATTGCCGGAGATGGCCAATAATTCCGGTGGCCCAGCGTCTGGCCAGAAGGGAAACCTGCCAAACTGGCGGCGCGGGGTATATAGGTCTGCGCCCTAGTGTTTTGGCACATCCCATTCCTCAAGGGGCACATTGCGACGGCGCAAACGCAGGGCAAGACCAAGCGCTATCCCTGTACCTATTGCCACGGTCAGGTCAACCAGCACGGTTAAAACCAGCGTAAGAACAAGCAAAAAAATATCGGTTTTGCGGCCTTCCAAGTAGGATTTCCACTTATCCGGCTCGCTCATATTCCAGGCAGTGAGCACCAGCAATGCGGCCAGTGCGGGCATAGCAAGGTAACCCGCCAGGTGGCTGGCATAGATCATTACCAGCAATATCGTCAAGGCGTGCACCAAACCCGCCACCGGAGTTTTTCCGCCTGCGCGAATATTGGTAGCGGTGCGGGCAATGGCCCCCGTTACCGGCACCCCCCCAAAAAGCGACGAGGCAATATTGGCAAACCCCTGGGCGGTAACTTCAGCATTGGGGCGATGGCTGCCGCCAATCATTTTATCGGCCACCACGGCAGAAAGCAAAGATTCAATTGCCGCCAAAAAAGCGATCGTCAGCGCTGAGGGGAACAGCTCTGACACGCGGCCGAATGACATTTCCGGCAGCGTTGGCATGGGCAAGTGGTTTGGCAGGTCTCCAAAACGGCTGGCAATTGTATCTACCGGCAGATCAAACAAAATCACGGCTCCCGAGCCAAGCGAGACCGCAACAATAAGCCCGGGCAATCGTGGTGCCAGCTTGCGAAAGGCAATAATCAGCACCATCGTGGCGACCGCTACACCGACAGCCGCAAGGTTTGCCCCGTCTCGGACCTCCCAAAGGGCCGGTACTTTCTCAAGAAAATCAGCAGGGAGCCTGGCGATATCCAGCCCGAAAAAATCTTTGATCTGGCTGGTCGCAATGATTACACCAATCCCGATGGTAAAGCCGTTGATCACCGGCTCGGGCACATAGGCAATCAGACTGCCCGCCCTGAACCAGCCCGCAATCAGCAAAATGCCTCCCGCCATCAGGGTTGCCAGCACCAGCCCATCATAGCCATGCTCGTGGATAACCGCATAAACCACAACAATAAAGGCCCCGGTAGGCCCGCCGATTTGCACACGGCTCCCGCCCAGCAGCGAGATCATGAAACCACCGACAATTGCAGTAATAAGCCCCTGCACCGGCCCCGCGCCCGAGGCAATGGCGATAGCAAGGCTCAAGGGCAGCGCCACCATCGCCACCGTAACGCCGGCCCAGATGTCGGCAAAAAACTCCGCACCGGAATAGCCGTGCAGTGTGGTTAATAGTTTGGGTTTCCGCATAGGAACGCAATCTTGTGAAAAAAGGGAGCTTGCTCCTAGCCCGCAAATACAGGAAAGGCAAGCGGAAAGTCCAGGGTGAAGACCCCTAAACGCCCAGCGCCCTGAATACCGCCGGAAGCTGCTCGGCGATGTCCTCGGCAATCAGGCCGGGGCCGAAAGTCAGGGCGCATTCCACATGCAGCCACGCGGCGGTTTCGGCGGCTTGCATCGGGGCAAATCCGCGCGCCAGCAGGCCGGTGATAAACCCCGCCAGCACATCGCCCGATCCTGCCGTGGCCAGCCACGGGGCGGCGCGGTCATAATGGGCAGAGTTGATCGAGGCGCGCCCCGACGGGTCGGCAATCACCGTATCCGCCCCCTTGAACAGCACCACGCAGCCCGCACGCGCGGCGGCTTCTCGCGTGGCGTCG
>JALXER010000396.1 GCA_027069385.1 Paracoccaceae bacterium | reverse complement strand
TCCCCGGGGGATTTTGCTGGCACAATGCGCCGCCATGGCCTCTTTCTCGGGGATTGCCAGTTGCGAGCGTTCCTTATAGCCCGGATTGATCACCGAAGCGGGCGGAATTGCGCCGCCATGCACGCGGGTCAGATGGCCCATCTCGCACAGCTCGGTCAGGTCGCGGCGGATGGTCTGGTGGGTTACCTCGAAATGCCGCGCCAGCCCCTCGACCGAGACCTTGCCCAGATCGCGCGCCATTGAAAGAATCTCGTCATGTCGGAAATTTTGCGCCATGGGGTGCCTTAGTGTTCGTAAATGTTCGTTATGAGTGGGAATGACAGATATTTATGTAAGATGCAACACCGGTATTTCACGGAAGCGTTACAAAAAAGGTGTTTTCGGCTATGCAGATACCGTTAAACTTACATTTAAGAAAAAATAAGAAAAAAACCGTTGACGAGTCGGGCGAATTGGCAGATGATAACGCTGTTCCGGCGCGGATGCGTTGGAAATATGAAAGCTGGCGTGTTCTTGTTGGGCCTGGAGCACGCCAATTTCTACGGCGGGGCTGGGTGAACCCCAAGAACGCCCGCCCCCCGTAGTGCTTTCGCAACTTTCAATTTTTTCGCAATGTGCAGTTTTTTCAGGCTTAAATCGCCTGACTGTGCTTGGATTTGACCGACATGAAGCCGTCAAACTCGCTGGCCAGAATCCGGGTCAGGTTGCGCGCGTCGGCATGGATGGTCAGGCCGTTATCGTCCAGCGCCACCATCTGCGGATAATCGCGCGCCACGCGGGCGCAATCGGCGCGCACCTTGGCCGCCACATCGCCAAAATCCCGTTGCAGCTCGGCCAGATCCAGCCGGAAATCGCACATCAGCATCTCGATGGCGCGGCTGCGCAGCTTGTCTTCCAGCCCCAGGGCATAGCCCTTGACCGCGGGCCATTCGCCGGCCTCTATCGATTTGGTATAGTTGGCCGTCGCCACGTTATTCTGGATATAGCCCTGCGGAAAGCGCGAGATCGACGAGGCCCCCAGCCCGATCAGCGCCGAAGCCCGATCGTCGGTATAGCCCTGAAAATTGCGGCGTAGATGGCCGTTGGCGGCGGCAATGGCCAGACTGTCGGCGGGTTTGGCGAAATGGTCGATGCCGATGGCGCTCAGCCCCGCCTCGACAAACATCTGCGCGGCCTTTTCGGCTTGTTCAAGACGCTCGAACGGGTTGGGCAGGCTTTCCTCGGGGATCATCCGCTGGCGCTTGGCCATCCACGGCACATGCGCATAGCCAAACAGCGCCACCCGGTCGGGGGACAGGGTCATCACCTGACGGGTGGTGTTTTCAAGCGCGGCCAGATCCTGATGCGGCAGCCCGTAGACCATATCGATATTGACCGAGCCGATCCCGTGGGCGCGCAAGGACGCCACCAGATCGCGGGTCAGTTCATAGCCCTGCGGGCGGCCGATGGCCTCTTGCACTTTTTCGTTGAAATCCTGCACCCCGATGCTGGCACGGTTCATGCCCGCCTTGGCAAAGGCGGCAATTTTGGCGTCGGTGCAGGCGGTGGGGTCGATTTCCACCGAGAATTCGTATTCAGGGTCAAACGGGGCCGCATCGGCAATGGCATCGGTGATCCGGGTGATCATATCGGGCGACAGGATCGTCGGAGAGCCGCCCCCGAAATGCAGCCGCGTCAGTTTCAGCCCGTCGGGGCGTGTCGCCTTGAACATGGCGATTTCTTGCAGCAGGGTTTCGACATAGGCCTGCACCGGTGCGGGCGTGTTTACCCCCTGGGTGCGGCAGGCACAGAACCAGCACAGACGCTCGCAAAACGGCACATGCACATAAAGCGAAGCGGGCTGCGCCGGATCAAGTCCGGCCAGCCACAGGGCAAATTCGCGTCGGCCAATCCCGTCATGGAACTGGGGCGCGGTGGGATAGCTGGTGTAGCGCGGGACATTTTTGTCAAATAATCCGGCGTTTTTCAGGGCGTTCAAATCAATCATCGGCGCAGCATGTCGCACCTTGTAACCTTTTGCTTTGATCGAAATCAAATAACTGGTAACAAGGGGCAACTATCCGGGAAAAGTGAATGACAGTGACGGCAGCAAATTCCGAGGTGCTGATCCGATGTGGCGAATGCCCCATTCGGGTGCAGGCAGTTTGTGCCTATTGCGGGCCAAGCGAGTTGGTGTCGCTGGACGAAATCAAATCCTACAAAACCTATAAGCCGGGTGAAACGATCGTCTGGGCCGGTGAAAACCTGACGGTGATCGGTTCTCTGGTCAAGGGGATCGCGACCTTGTCGCGCTCGCTACCCGATGGCCGCCGACAGATGGTCGGTTTGCTGTTCCCGTCGGATTTTATCGGCCGCACCGGCAAACGGGTGGCGCCCTTTGACGTGGTGGCCACGAACGAGGTGGTGATCTGCCAGTTCCGCCAGCCGCAATTCGACCAGTTGATCAAGACAACCCCGTCGCTGGAACGCCGGTTGCTGGACATGACGATGGACGAACTGGATTCGGCCCGCGAATGGATGCTGCTGCTGGGCCGCAAAACCGCGCGCGAAAAAATTGCCAGCCTGCTGGCGATCATTGCGCGGCGCACCATGGCGCTTAGCGCGGCATCTCCGCGCGACGGGGTGGCGTTCGAATTGCCCCTTACGCGCGAAACCATGGCCGACTATCTGGGCCTGACCATCGAAACGGTCAGCCGACAGATTTCGGCGCTTAAAAAGTCCGGTGTCATTTCGTTAAGGGATTCGCGTCATATCGTGGTTCCCGACTTTATTCGGCTGCTCGATGAAGCCGGAGACGATTCGGACGGTGGATTCATCGACTAAAAACTGTGAAATCGGCAAAATCTTGACATAGATCAAAGTTGCCTTAACCAATGTGGTTCACTAAACCATACGATAATAGCTGCGGGAGGACTGCGGCTGATTTATGAATGAGGGCGTAAAATGAGACATACACTTTGGGCAGTTGTTTACGGCGTGATTATCCTCGCCGCAGCAGTTGCCACCAATTTCGGGCGCGATCTGGCTTATCAGGTTGCCGCAGTCACCGTCATTTTGGCGGCTGGCATTCTGTTCATCCGCGAGGTCAAGCTGATCGGCTCGCCGGTTCCGGCTCCGGCAACGGGCTATATGGACAACGTGGTCAGGTATGGCCTGATTGCCACGGTATTCTGGGGGATCACCGGCTTTACCGTCGGGGTCTGGATCGCGTTTACGCTGGCCTTTCCCGAGATGAACCTCGGCTTTGCCTATACTGCCTTTGGCCGCCTTCGCCCGCTGCACACCAGCGCGGTGATTTTTGCTTTTGGCGGCAACGCGCTGCTGATGTCCTCGTTCTATGTGGTGCAACGCACCACCGCGTCGCGGCTTTTTGGCGGCAATCTGGCGTGGTTCGTGTTCTGGGGCTATCAGCTGTTTATCGTGCTGGCTGCCACCGGTTATGTGCTGGGGGCCACCCAGTCCAAGGAATATGCCGAGCCTGAATGGTATGTCGATTTGTGGCTGACCGTCGTATGGGTTGCCTATCTGGTCGTGTTTATGGGCACGATCTATAAGCGAAAAGAACCGCATATCTATGTGGCGAACTGGTTCTATCTGGCCTTCATTCTGACCATCGCCATGCTGCATATCGTCAACAACCTTTCGATTCCGGTCTCGATATTCGGGGCTAAATCGGTGCAGGTTTTCAGCGGTGTGCAAGATGCGATGACGCAATGGTGGTATGGCCATAACGCGGTCGGGTTCTTCCTGACAGCGGGCTTCCTTGGCATGATGTACTATTTCGTGCCCAAGCAGGCCGGTCGTCCGGTTTATTCCTATAAACTGTCGATCGTCCACTTCTGGGCGCTGATCTTTCTTTATATCTGGGCGGGTCCGCACCACCTGCATTACACCGCGCTGCCCGACTGGGCGCAGACGCTGGGCATGGTGATGTCGATCATCCTGTGGATGCCAAGCTGGGGCGGTATGATCAACGGTCTGATGACGCTGTCCGGCGCATGGGACAAGTTACGCACCGACCCGATCCTGCGCATTCTTGTGGTGTCGGTCGGGTTCTACGGCATGTCCACCTTTGAAGGGCCGATGATGGCTATCAAAGCGGTGAACGCACTGTCGCACTATACCGACTGGACCATTGGCCATGTGCATTCCGGTGCATTGGGCTGGAACGGCATGATCACCTTCGGGGCGATCTATTACCTGACACCGAAATTGTGGAAGCGTGAAAGCCTGTACAGCCTGAAACTGGTTAGCTGGCATTTCTGGCTCGCCACGATCGGCATCGTGCTTTATGCGTCGTCCATGTGGGTGACCGGCATCATGGAAGGTCTGATGTGGCGCGCGGTTGACTCGCAGGGGTTCCTTGTGAACTCTTTCGCGGACACCGTTGCGGCGAAATTCCCGATGTACGTGGTACGCGGAACCGGCGGTCTGTTGTATCTGACCGGTGCGCTGATCATGGCATATAACGTCCGGAAAACCATTGTCGGGGCTGGCGCTGCCAAACCTGTCAATGCGGTTCCGGCAGAGTAGAGGGCAGAACAATGGGAATTCTTAACAAACACGGCATTATCGAGCGTAACGGTACCCTGTTGATGGTGCTTAGCCTGCTGGTGGTTACCATCGGTGGTCTGGTTGAAATCGTGCCGCTGTTCTATCTTCAGAACACCATCGAGGATGTAGAGGGCATGCGCCCCTACACCCCGCTGGAGCTGGCCGGCCGTGACATTTACATCCGCGAGGGTTGCTATGTCTGCCACAGCCAGATGATCCGTCCGATCCGCGACGAGGTAGAGCGCTATGGCCACTATTCGCTGGCCGCCGAAAGCCAGTATGACCACCCGTTCCAGTGGGGCTCCAAACGGACCGGCCCCGATCTGGCCCGGGTTGGCGGGCGCTATTCGGATGCGTGGCATGTGGCCCACCTGACCGATCCGCGCGCGGTGGTGCCGGTGTCGATCATGCCGACCTATCAGTGGATGAAAGAGGTGCCCCTGCAGCCGGATATGATTTCCGATGTGGTCGCAACCAACGCTTTTGTCGGCACGCCCTATACCCAGGACATGCTGGACAATGCGGCGGCGGATGTGATGACGCAACTTGATCCGGACAGCGCCGATGTGGACGGTTTCCTTGCCCGCTATCCCGACGCCAATGTGCGTAACTTTGACGGGTTGGAGGGCGCAACCGAAATGGACGCGCTGATCGCATATCTTCAGGTACTCGGGACCATGGTCGATTTCTCGACCTTCGAACCCGAAGAAAACCGATAGGAGGGGATGATGTATACATTCCTTCGCGAACTGGCAGACAGCTGGGCGATGCTCGGGCTGCTGCTGTTCTTCCTCGGGGTGATCGCATGGGCCTTCCGGCCCGGATCGCGCCCGATACATAACGATATCGCCGACATACCGTTTCGTCACGAAAACAACCCGATGGGCGACGACGAGCTAGGAGAGAAATAATGGCCAAAAAACCGGTAAAAAAAGAAGATCCGAAAACCACGGGCCATTCCTGGGACGGGATCGAGGAATTCAACAATCCGTTGCCGCGCTGGTGGCTGTGGACCCTGTATCTGACCATCATCTGGGGGATCGCCTATGTGATCGCCTATCCGGCATGGCCGCTGATCAACGGGGCTACGCCCGGGTTGCTGGGCTATTCCAGCCGGATCGAGGTGAAGAACGATATCGAAGCCGCGAATGCCGCGCTTGAAGGGTTGAACACCCGCATCGTAGAGGCCGACCTGACCGCGATTGAATCGGACGAGGAACTGCTGAACTATGCCAAACGCGGCGGCGCGGCGATTTTCTTTACCAACTGTGCGCAGTGTCACGGTGAAGGCGGTGCCGGTGCAGACGGGTTCCCCAACCTGAACGATGATGACTGGCTGTGGGGCGGTTCTATCGAAGATATCCACCTGACCATCAGCCACGGGATTCGTGATGAAACCGACTATGACGGGCGCGTGGGCGATATGCTTGCCTTTGGCGACGACCAGATGCTTGAGCCCGAGCAAATCGACATTCTAGCGGCCTATGTTCCGTCGCTGTCGGGGGCCGAGGTTGATCCGGCGATTGCCGAAGAAGGTCAGGCCCTGTTTCTTGACAATTGTGCCGCCTGCCACACCGATGACGGTTCGGGCGATGTTTTTGTCGGGTCTGCCGATTTGGCCGATCATATCTGGCTTTATGGCGACGGTGACGAGGAAACCATCCGCCAGACCATCACCCATGGTCGCAAGGGCCTGATGCCATCCTGGACCGGCAAACTGACCGAGGCGCAGATTCGCATGGTTGCGGTCTATGTCCACACCTTGGGCGCCGAATAGGCCAGCCGGAATACTCTGACCAAGGCCCTGCGACATTTTCGCGGGGCCTTTTTTTTGTGTTTACGGGCGGGCATTTGACTTAAGTCAACAACAGCCCCGAATCCCCACCCTATAACGGCCTTGCGAAGCCGAGATTTTCTGTTTGTCAGACGTTTTCGACTTTTGACGTGAGGCGTCGCCTCACTCACTCCCCTCGCACCGTCATGGTGCCGACTTTGCCTGATTGCCCCGTGCAGTCAGGCTTTTTTCTGTTTGGCAGGATTTACCTTAACTTTCTTGATCGATATCAAGGTTATGGTAGGGTTAGCCCTTTAAAGCCGTTCCGTACACAATATATAACGTGAATATGATCCCGTCTGAGTTGGAGCAAGCCAGTGAACGAGCAATCCCCGGAATCCGATAGCCTTTATGCCGCCCGCGAACCGGTATTCCCCAAACGGGTCAAGGGCAAGTTTCGCACCCTGAAATGGTGGATCATGGGGATTACCCTCGGGGTCTATTATCTTGTGCCGTGGATTCGCTGGGATCGTGGCCCGAATCTGCCTGATCAGGCGGTGCTGGTTGATCTGGCCAACCGGCGGTTCTTTATGTTCTGGATCGAAATCTGGCCGCACGAGTTCTATTTCGTTGCCGGCCTGCTGATCATGGCGGGGCTGGGGCTGTTCCTGTTTACCTCGGCGCTGGGCCGGGTCTGGTGTGGCTATGCCTGCCCGCAAACCGTCTGGACCGACCTGTTTATTCTGGTAGAGCGCTGGATCGAGGGCGACCGCAATGCCCGTGTCCGCTTGTGGAAGCAAAAGATGAATGCGCGAAAGCTGCGCCTGAACCTGACAAAATGGGCCGTGTGGTTGCTGATTTCGGTAATGACGGGCGGTGCGTGGATCTTTTATTTTTCCGATGCGCCGACCTTGCTGGTCAATGTATTCACCGGTCAGGCCCCGTTTGTGGCCTATGGCACCATCGCGGTGCTGACTGCCACAACCTTTGTGTTTGGCGGTTTCATGCGCGAGCAAATCTGCACCTATGCCTGCCCGTGGCCGCGCATTCAGGCGGCGATGTTCGACGAGGACACCTTGACGGTGGGCTATCGTGAATGGCGTGGCGAACCGCGCGGCAAGCTGCGCAGGAAACAACCGGAAAATGCCGAACCCAAGGGCGATTGTATCGACTGTCTTGCCTGCGTGGCCGTGTGTCCGGTGGGCATCGACATTCGCGACGGGCAGCAACTGGAATGCATTACCTGCGCCCTTTGTATCGATGCGTGTGACGAGATGATGGTCAAGGTTGGCAAACCCACCGGCCTGATCGGCTATATGGCGGTCAAGGACGAGGAACTGGAGCGCTCGGGCCACCCGCCGCGCTCGCTATGGAAGCACATTTTCCGCCCCCGCACCCTGCTTTATACCGCCATCTGGGCGGCGGTCGGGCTGGGGCTGCTGGTGGCGCTGTTTATTCGCAGCGATATCAGTTTCTCGGTGGCACCGGTGCGCAACCCGACATTCGTAATGATGTCCGATGGCTCGGTTCGCAATACCTATGATCTGCGCCTCAGCAATATGGGCGGCGAGGACCGGCAGTTTGTTATTTCCGCGGTTTCGGACTATCCTCTGGATATCGACATTCAAGGGGTCGAGGGCACTTTGATCGACGCCAAGGCCGACGACACGACCCAGTTGCGCATGTTCCTGACCGCGCCTTACGGTTCCGAGGCTGCCTCGATACCGGCCAGCGACGTCACGATCAGGGTCGAGCAGGTTAACGGAACCTCAAAAGCATCGGCCGGTACGGTGTTTAACGGAACGGGGGAATAGAACATGGAAGCCGAAGCCGTCAAAAAACTGACCGGCCGCAAGGTGCTGTTTATCTTTATCGCGTTTTTCGGCGTGATACTTGCGGTCAATATGGCGCTGCTATTCTCGGCGCTGGGCACATGGCCGGGGCTGGAGGTGGCCAATTCCTATGTGGCCTCGCAGGAATTCAACGCCAAGGCCAGCGCGCAGCGCGCCCTGGGCTGGACCCCGTCCGTCAGCTATGCCGACGGGGTGTTAAGGGTCGATCTCTGGGATGAAACCGGTGTGATGGCCATGCCCGAATCGCTGCACGCCAAGGTCGGGCGTCCGACCGAGGCCCGCGAGGACCAGGAGGTGGATTTCACCCTGTCCAGCACCGGCCACACCGCCGAACTGGTATTGACCCCCGGCCCGTGGCGGGTCTTTCTGGACGGGCGCGCCTATGACGGTACCGCCTATTCCGTGCGCCTGAACCTGCTGGTGCCGGAGGAATAATGCCCGGCGAAACCCCATCGGTTGCGGTGTGTCCGGCCTGTGTTGCCGTGCCCGCCCACGAGGTGACGGTTGAAAAACCCGACATTGCCGAGGCGGACCTGCGCCGTCTGGAGCTGTCCTTGCCCACGGTGCATTGCGCCGCCTGTATTGCCAGCGTCGAACGCTCGCTTGCCACATTGCCCGAGGTCTACGGTGCCCGGGTCAACCTGACCCTGAAACGGGTGTCGGTCACGGTGCTGGACCGTGTCGATATCGAGGATAAGGTGATCGCTCATCTGGCGCAGCTTGGCTATCCGGCCAAGCCGCTCGATTCGGCCGCCTTGGAGCAAAGCCGCAACGACGCGGCGGGGCGCGACCTGCTGGCGCGCATGACCGTGGCGGGTTTCGCGGTTATGAACGTGATGATGATGTCGGTGGCGGTCTGGGCCGGCGCGTCGGATTCGACCCGCGACCTGCTGCACTGGATGTCGGCGCTGATCGCGTTGCCCACGGTGGTTTTCTCGGGCATGCCGTTTTTCAAAAGCGCATGGGGGGCGCTGTCCCATCGCCGGCTGAACATGGATGTGCCGATCTCGCTGGCGCTGCTGCTGGCCTCGGGGGTGTCGCTGGCCGAAACCATGGAACACGGCGAGCACGCCTATTTCGACGCCGCCCTGTCGCTGACGTTCTTTTTATTGCTCGGGCGTTATCTGGATTACCGCACCCGCGCCGCCGCGCGCTCTGCCGCGTCGGAACTGGCAGCGCTGGAGGTGCAAAAGGCCCGTCGGGCCGATGGCGAGATGGTGCCTCTGGATGCGCTGCGCGAGGGCGATATCCTGCTGGTTGCCGCCGGTGAACGGGTGCCCGCGGACGGGACGGTCACCCTTGGCAACTCGGAACTGGACCCTTCGATGTTGACCGGCGAAACCCTGCCACAGGCGGTCGGGGTCGGGTCGGATGTGCGCGCGGGGATGCTCAATATCTCGGGGCCGATCGAAATCAGGGCCGAAAATCTGGGCGAGGAAACCCTGCTCAAACAGATTACCCGACTGGTGGAAACCGCCGAAACCGCGCGCAACCGCTATACATCGCTGGCCGAGAAAGCGGCGGCGATCTATGCACCGGCGGTGCATATCCTGTCGGCGCTGGCCTTTGTCGGCTGGGGGCTGGCAACCGGTGACTGGCGGCTGGCGATCAATATCGCTGCGGCGGTACTGATTATCACCTGCCCCTGCGCGCTGGGGCTGGCGGTGCCCGCCGTGCTGGCTGCGGCCTCGGGGCGGATGTTCCGGCAAGGCGCGCTGCTCAAAGACGGTGTGGCGCTGGAGCGGCTGGCCGAGATCGACACGGTGGTATTTGACAAGACCGGCACGCTGACCCTCGGGCAGCCCGACGTGACCAATCTTGACGCGCTTTCCCAATCCCAGCAGGCCGTGGCGCTGGCGCTGGC
>JALXER010000395.1 GCA_027069385.1 Paracoccaceae bacterium | reverse complement strand
GGGTCTTGATGGCATCGGCCATGTGTTCGCTGCCCGCTTCAGCCTGGGCGGCCAGTGCCATGTCGATGGGCGCGCCCATTTCAAGGCTGATTGCCTCGGCCATTTCTTTCTTTCGTACTTCATAGATGGCGGCGAGCTTTTCCATCAGGGCCAGCCGTTCGTTCTTTGTCGTGAACATCCAGTCGGCAAAGGCCGCCCGTGCTGCTGCCACGGCCGCATCCGTATCCGCCTGATCGCCCAGAGAAATGAGTGCGAAGGGCTCTTCGGTCGAGGGGTTGATGACTTCGAAATCCCGCGATGTCCGTGGTGCACACCACGCCCCGTTGATATAAAATGCGCGCTTGTCCTGCATGTTTTTTCTCCACTATCCTGTACTTTTCACGGTGGGTGCGCACCTGCGCCAGATAATTGTTGCCTTTCCGGATGCACGGCTGCTTCCGCCACATCGGCAATGGTTCAGTTTGCATTATTACATTACCCCATGTCTGCAAGGTTTTTTTCCGGAGAATGGTTTGGCGTGCAATCAACAGTTGCTTGACGGATCGGGGGGCCTGTTGTAGCAGGACCGTGATGGTTCCCCGGATGTTGTCCGGCAATATCGGGGATGAAAAGGGAACACGGTGCGGCGGCCGGATGGGTGCCAATTCCGTGACTGCCCCCGCAACTGTAGGCGGTGAGCGGCCTTGAGAAAACCACTGGAAACGCCATTTCCGGGAAGGTTCAGGGACGCATGGACCCGCGAGTCAGGAGACCTGCCATCGGGGCCGTGCATCCGCCGGTCTTGAACTTCTTTTTTCCAAGCGGGGCGCTTGGCGGGAGGCTGGAAATGGCAGGTTTGCGCAACGCATTCACATTTTGGCTGACTGTCCCTTCCGCGTGGGCGCGGAGGGTGTCATGGACCGTGCATTTTCCCATACTCTGCCAGGTCGCCGGGCTTGCACGTTGAGGGCCTCGATCTGCTGTTCCTGGGGTGAACCGGTCAGGTGCCTGCGCCGGATCATTGGCGCGGCCGGGCTGCCGGTTCGTTTCGTGGTCAGCACTCGATTTTTGCGCATTGAAGGGGTCAGATGACAGGAGCGGGTCTGAAAGCGACTAATATCAGTTGGGCTGCGCCCCGGGGGCCGGTGCTGGTACATGCGACCAGCTTCACGGTGGAGCCGGGGCGGGTGCTGTGCATTCTGGGGGCCAACGGGGCGGGAAAGTCGACCCTGTTGCGTTTGCTTTACCGCTATTATCGTCCCTCCACGGGACAGGTCCGGGTGGGGGGCGATGATCTGTGGCAGATTTCGGCGCGCGCAGCGGCCCGGCGTATCGCTGCCGTGTTGCAGGAGCAACCCACTGATTTTTCCCTGAACGTGCGTCAGATTGTGGACCTGGGGCGGACACCGTTTCGCGACGGCCTTTCCGTGGGCTGTGCACGGGATGCGGAAATGGTCGAGATGGCCCTTGATCGCATGGGCCTGTCCGGGTTCGCCGCGCGCATGTTCGGCACCCTTTCGGGGGGCGAGCGCCAACGGGTGATGGTGGCACGCGCCCTGGCGCAGGAACCCCGAATCCTGATTCTTGACGAGCCGACGAACCATCTGGACATTCGCCACCAGCTTGAAGTGCTGGAAATGATCCGTTCCCTTGGCATGACCATCGTTACCAGCCTGCATGATCTGAATTTTGCGGTCCGTTATGCCGATGAGGTGCTGGTGTTGAAGAACGGCCATACGCTGGATTTCGGTCCGGCACGCGATGTTCTGACGGAATCCCTCCTTTCGCGCGCCTTTGATGTGGGAACGCGCAATCAGACACTGCAACCCAGTGGGCAGTGCCATTTCACCTTTCATCTCAACCAGGGAGATTTTTCTTCATGACATCCTTTTTCACCGGGCCGCGGGCCTTTCTTTTTGCCGCGGCATCTTGTGTCGTTTCGCTTTCTTTTGCCCAATGGACTCAGGCTGCGCCCGTTACCGTGCAAAGCTGCAACCGTCAGGTTACCTTTGATGCGCCGCCCCAACGCGCGGTTTCCAACGATGTCAATCTGACCGAAATGATGCTGGTGCTGGGGTTGCAGGATCACATGGCGGGTTACTCGGGGGTGTCCGGCTGGCGCACGATTGATGAAACCATTCGTGCCGGTGTTGCCGAATTGCCCGAACTGGCGGCGCGCTATGCGACGAAGGAAGTACTGATCGGGGCGGATGCGGACTTTTACTTTGCCGGTTGGAACTACGGCCTGAAGGTGGGGGGCGAGATGACGCCGGAAAATCTCGCGCCGTTCGGCATCAAGGTTTATGAACTGACCGAAAGCTGCATCCATGTCATGGACAAGCCCCCCGCCAGCATGGAAGACATGTATGTCGATCTGCGGAATCTGGGCCGGATTTTTGGTGTGTCGGAGCGTGCCGAGGCCTTGATTGCGGGGTACCGGGCGGAACTGGCCGATTTTACCGCCAATCTGAACGCTGGTGACGAGCCGGTGCGGGTGTTCGTCTATGACAGTGGTGAGGATGCGCCTTTCACGGCCGGGCGCTATGCCATGCCCAATGCCATGATCGCGGCGGCGGGGGGCGTCAACATCATGAACGACCTGAACAAGAGTTGGGCCCGGGTCGGCTGGGAGCCGGTGATCGAGCGCAACCCGCAGGTGATCGTCATTGTCAACTACGGCGATGTAACGGCCGCGCAAAAGCGCGACTTTTTGCGCAACAACCCGGCGTTTGCCGACATTGATGCGGTGAAGAATAACCGGTTCGTGGTGCTCGATTATGTGGAGGCAACGCCGGGGCCGCGCAACATTGACGCGGTCAAGAAGCTGGCGGCGGCCTTCTGGCCGGCATGAGAATGGAACGTGCAGACCGCGATGGGCAAGGGGCGGGGGGCCGTTCCGCTTACCTGCTTGTGGTTCTGCTGGCAGGTTTTCTGGTGTTGGGTGCATCCCTTACCATCGCCATCAGCGTGGGGGCGGTGCCGGTTTCCGCGTCCACGGTCTGGGGCGTGCTGGCCAACAGGATCCGTCCTGACCTGTTGGAGCAGACCTGGTCG
>JALXER010000394.1:2203-33633 GCA_027069385.1 Paracoccaceae bacterium | reverse complement strand
GCACCGCCCCCGCGGCCACCGACAGCCCGCCCGAGCCACCCCCGATGATACACAGGTCGGTTTTGATACGTTTGGTCATGGATTCAGGCTTTCTTGAAGAATTTAAGGATAATCGGCAGCGCCGAAAGCAGGCTTAAGGCCAGCATCGGCCCCAGTATTTGCCATTCGAAAATGATACCCAGATCGGGGGTCTCGCCACGGGCAAACACCTCGCCCAGCCCCGAGCCGATCCAGACAAACACTGCCGTGCCCGGGATGATGCCAAAGAAGGTGGTAAACACATAGTTGCGCAGGCCGACCCCCAGAAAGGCGGGGGCCAGATTGGCCACAAAGAACGGCACCGCGGGCACAAGGCGCATGATGAACAGATAGGAAATCTCGTTTTCATGCAGGCCCTTTTCCATCTTGGCCAGCATCCCGTCGCCGTTCTTGGTCATCTTGGCATGCAGCATATCGCCAAGGCCGGTCTTGGCGGCCATAAAAATCGCGGTCGCGCCGATGGTGGCGGCAAACACAATCAACAGCGTGCCCACCGGCAGGCCGAACAAAAACCCGCCCCCCAGCGACAGGAACACCCCGCCGGGCACCGAAAAGGCCACTGCGCCGATATAGATCAGCACAAATACTACCACCGCCAGCAGGTAATTGGCATCACGCCACGCGATCAGCGCCTCTCGATTGTCGGCCAGCGCCTGAAAGCTCAGTAAATCGCCGAATTGCCAGTAGGCCAGAACGGCCAGCGCGATCATACCGATTAACGGCAGCATTTTTTTCAGGGTGAGTGAGGGGGTTTTGGTCTCGATGGGCATCGTCATTTCCGAATCCTGCATTGCTTGAACCATACATGCGCTATTGCATTGGCCCTGCATAGGGGCCTCACGCGGCGTTGAACGCATGTGTGACAATGTTTCAGTTCCACCGAGAATCCGGCGGATTATATTTCAGTTTTTGGCCCAAGCGAATTGACTTCCTGTTTTTTGCCCCCTAAAGAACAGGTTCAGAATTTCCGGGCGCGAATCTGTGTGGGTCGCCCCCTGTAGGAGAGTTGATATGAAACGTACATTCCAGCCGAGCAACCTTGTTCGTAAACGCCGCCACGGTTTCCGGTCGCGCATGGCCACCAAAAACGGCCGCAAAATCCTGAATCGTCGTCGCGCACAGGGCCGCAAGTCGCTGTCCGCATAGGCGCAAGCCAAAGGCTATATTGATGGCACCGCCAGAGTCGCAACAGGGGAATCCCGAAAATGCGCCTCGGGCGGTGCCATTTTCTGTGCTCAAGCGCCGCGCCGAATTTGTTGCAGCGTCGCGCGCGCCGCGCATTGCCCGACCGGGCTTTGTGGTGCAGGTGCGCAACCGGCACGACGATGATCCGCGCATCGGGGTGGGGTTTACCTGCACCAAAAAGGTCGGCAATGCGGTGGCGCGCAACCGCGCCAAGCGGCGCCTGCGCGAAATCGCCCGCGCGGTGATCCCGCAATACGGGGTGGCTGGGCATGATTATGTGTTGATCGGGCGACGCCTTGAAACCGCGAACCGGAACTATCAGGTATTGCTGGCAGACCTGCAATCCGCGCTGCACCGTTTTCATGTTCCAAGGTCCGACCCATGACTCCGCTTGCTTTTCTGATTTCCCTGCCCGTGCGCGCCTATCGGCTGATCGGCAGCCCTTGGGTCGGGCGGTCTTGCCGCTATCAACCGACCTGCAGCGCCTATGCCATGGAGGCGCTGGAAAAACACGGCGGGATCAAGGGCACCTATCTGGCCGCCAAACGGGTTGGCCGCTGCCACCCGCTCGGCTCGGACGGCTATGATCCGGTGCCCGACAAAAAGGACAGCCCCTGAACCGACGGACGCGGCGCGTCAACCGTTGCACGCGCTGCAACGCCCCGCCCGCGCCGCCCCGAACCCTTTGCACCTGTGGCCACCCCGCCTTGCGCCCAACCTTTGAAACACTGCCATGACCGACGACATTCACCCGCTTTTCCACGGCGCGCCTTCCTCTACCGGGTTCAAGAAGCTGCGCAAGCGGATTATCCGGCAGGTGCGCGAGGCAGTCGAGCAATACGGCATGGTCGAGCGCGGCGCGCGCTGGATGGTGTGCCTGTCGGGGGGCAAGGACAGCTATACCCTGCTGGCCGCGCTGATCGAGTTGCAATGGCGCGGGTTGCTGCCGGTGGAGTTGCTGGCGGTGAACCTTGATCAGGGGCAACCGGGTTTTCCCGCCACGGTCCTGCCCGCGTTTCTGGAACGCATGGGCGTGGCGCACCGCATAGAGTTTCAGGACACCTATTCGATCGTGATGGACAAGGTGCCTGACACCCGGACCTATTGTTCGCTGTGTTCGCGCCTGCGCCGTGGCAACCTGTACCGGATCGCCCGCGAGGAGGGCTGCTCGGCCGTGGTGCTGGGCCACCATCGCGACGACGCGCTGGAAACCTTTTTCATGAACCTGTTCCACGGTGGCAAGCTGGCATCCATGCCCCCCAAGCTGGTCAATGACGAGGGCGACCTTTATGTGCTGCGCCCACTGGCCCATGTGGCCGAGGCCGATTGCGAGAAATTCGCCGCCGCGATGAACTATCCGATTATCCCGTGCGATTTATGCGGCTCTCAGGACGGGTTGCAGCGCCAGCAAATCAAGCGGATGCTGGACGAATGGGAGGCGCGATCGCCCGGACGGCGCAACGTGATTTTCAAGGCGCTGACCAATGGCAACCCGAGCCACCTGCTCGACCCGAAGATGTTCGACTTTGCCAGCCTGCAAAGAAACAGCGTCAAACCGGCCAAAAAGGCCAAAAACCCTTGACCTTTTGGTGTCAGCGCTGTTGAACCACCAAAACGATAATAGCCCCGTGGCCGGAGATTGAAATGGACGACCAAAACAAAAACATGATTCTGGCGATTGGCCTGTCAATGGCAGTGATCTTTGTATGGATGGTTTTCTTCCCGTCTGCCGAACCGGTACAGGACCCGGTAACCGATGGGATCGATGCCGCAGTTGCCTCGGGTGAGTTGACGCCCCCCGCTGCTTCGGGGGAATCGGTCGCGGGCGCTCCGCCTGCCGCTGATGCCGAAGCGCCGCCCAGCCTAGAGAACACACCGGCCGAAACCCGCGAGGCCGCACTGGCCCAGACCGAGCGGCTGGAAATCCGCACCGAACGGGTGGCGGGGTCGATCTCGTTGAAAGGCGGGCGGCTGGATGACCTGCACCTGACCGAATACAATGTCAATCTGGGCGATGATTCCGAAAAGGTAACGCTGCTGTCCCCCGCCAACGCGCCGCTGCCCTATTATGTAGTTTGGGGCTGGGCACCCACGCACGGGATCGATCCGTCGCAAGTGCCCAATGCCAACACCCAATGGTCGGTTGAAAGCGGCGATGTGCTGACCGAGACCACCCCGATCACCCTGATCTGGGATAATGGTGCGGGGCTGGTGTTCCGCCGGACCATCTCGGTTGATGACCATTATATGTTCGATGTGGAACAAAGCGTCGAAAACAACTCGGGCGCCGATATACGCCTGCAACCCTATGCGACCATCGCGCGCCACGGCGCACCACAGGTGCAGGGATATTACCTGTTGCACGAGGGCGTGGTACGGGCCCAAGACGGCGAGATCGAGGAAATCAAGTACAAGGATATGCCGGATTTCGATGTGGTGCCGGGTGACGGCGCGATCTCTAAGATCGAGGTGCAGGAAAACGGCTGGATCGGTTTTACCGACAAATACTGGATGACCACCCTTATTCCCAATGCGGGGCAAGGGTTCGATTCGGTGGCAAAATATGTGGCCTCGGGGGATATTTACCAGACCGACATGCGCCTGCCGACCATGGATGTGCCCGACGGGCAACTGACCGCCATTGACAGTTCGATTTTCGCAGGGGCCAAGGTGGTGGACACCATCAAGGCCTATCAGGCCGAACGCAATATCGACCGGTTTATTGACTCGGTTGACTGGGGCTGGTTCTATTTCATTACCAAGCCGATGCAATGGTTGCTGCAAACCATCCACGGCTTTCTGGGCAATATGGGGCTGGCGATTATCGGTCTGACTCTGCTGGTCAAGCTGGCGCTGTTACCGCTGGCCTATAAATCGGCCGTATCGATGGCCAAGATGAAGAAACTGCAGCCCCAGATCGCCAAGCTGAAAGAGCGCTGCGCCGACGACAAGCCGCGCCTGCAACGCGAGACTATGGCCCTTTACAAGAAAGAAAAGGTCAATCCCGCAGCGGGCTGTTTGCCGATATTCCTGCAAATCCCTATCTTTTTCTCGCTGTACAAGGTTCTGTTTGTCACCATCGAAATGCGCCACGCGCCGTTCTTTGGCTGGCTGCAAGACCTTTCAGCGCGTGATCCGTCCAGTTGGCTGAACCTGTTTGGCCTGCTGCCGTGGGATACAGCCTGGGCCCCGCAAGTGATTTCGATCGGGATTCTGCCGATTCTGATGGGTATCACCATGTGGCTGCAACAAAAACTGAACCCGGCCCCCACCGACAAAACCCAGGCGACCATTTTTGCCTGGATGCCGTGGGTGTTCATGTTCATGCTCGGGCGGTTTGCCTCGGGGTTGGTGCTGTACTGGGTAGCCAGCAACACCATCACCTTTACCCAGCAATACCTGATTTTGCGCTCGCAAGGGGTTAAACCGGACGTACTGGGGAATATTCTGGGCGGGTTCAGGAAAAAACCCAAGGAAGAGTAAATGGGGACGGTCCGCACGCTTTTTTGCCACCCGATCAAGGGCGTTGGCCGACATATGCTGGAGGAGGTCCACCTGACCGCGGGCCAAACCATGCCTGACGACCGGATCTGGGCCGTGACCCACGAGGCCAGCAAGGTTGATGCGCAAAACCCGCAATGGGTCAGTTGCAACAACTTTATCCGCGGGGCCAAGGCGCCGCAGTTGCAGGCGATCGAGCTTTACAAAACCGCCAGGGGCTATGGGTTGCTGCACAATGCGCAGATTACCCCGTTTGAATTCGACCCCGAGGATGAATCCCAGCATGCGGGTTTTCTGCACTGGCTAAGCAGCTATATTCCCGATAACCGCGCCCGTCCAAAGGCGTTGGTGCGGGCGGGTGCGCGCGGCATGACCGATAGCGATTTCCCCTCGATTTCGATTCTGACCATGGCATCGCTAAGGGCGCTTGGCGAGGTTGCGGGGCAGCCGGTTGCTCCGGAACGGTTTCGTGGCAATATCTGGCTGGACGGGTTTACCCCGTGGGAGGAGCGCGGCTGGATTGGCAAGCGCATTCGCATTGGCGAGGCCGAGTTGGAAGTGCGCGAGCATATCGGCCGTTGCATGGCCACCACCGTTGACACGGATACCGGCGAACAGAACATCGCCACCCTGAAGCTGCTGGAGCAGAACTGGGGCCACACTCAATTTGGCATTTACGCCGAGGTGGTCAAATCCGGTCGCGTCGCGATTGATGACAAGGCCGTGTTGCTATGACATTGCCCTACCCACTGGCCGAAATGCCCGAACCCATGGCTGCCGAACGTGGCCGCAAGCTGTTTGCCGGCAATTCGGATTTTCTGAAAGGGGTGGTGGCAATGGACGGAATGCCGCCTGCCGACCGGTTGGAGATCTGCTTTGCCGGTCGTTCAAACGTGGGCAAGTCCAGCCTGATCAACGCGCTGACCGGTCGCAAGGCACTGGCGCGGACCTCCAACACGCCGGGCCGCACGCAGGAAATCAACTTTTTTACCCTGATGGACAGCCATTATCTGGTTGACCTGCCCGGCTATGGCTATGCCAATGCGCCGGTGGCGGTGGTGGCCAAATGGCAACGGCTGCTCAAGGCCTACCTGTCGGGGCGCGCCACCCTGCGCCGCGTGTTCATGCTGATTGACAGCCGCCACGGACCAAAAGTGGTGGACGAGGAAATCATGGAACTGCTCGGCACCGCTGCGGTGACCTTTCAGGTGGTGTTGACCAAGATCGATAAACCCTCCAAAGGTGACTATTCCAAGGTGCTGGAAAAAACCCGCAAGGTGCTGCAAAAATACCCCGCCGCCTACCCCGAGATCATCGCGACCTCGTCGGAAAAAGGCACCGGTCTGGAAATTTTGCGCACGGTCATTGCAACGATGGAGTGAAGCGGGAGAATGGGCCGCTTAATGTGAGATCACTCAGAACCGCCTCACCCGGGTCCAATAGACCGATGGCCGGTTCGGGCCTTTAGGTAACAAACTGGTCAATCGTTCGCGGAGTATAGATCAAAATCCAAAGGAATTCCGGACCCTCCAATTTTTTGAAGAGTACCTGCACTGAAGAGCAAAGGATTATCATAGTCGTCTACCCAGCCAGTGATCGAAATCGTTGCGTACATCTCTTTTGGTAGGTTGTGATGCTTGTTGTATAACGGAGAAATCCGCTTACACAACGCGATAAAATGCGCTTCAAGAGGCTGACCTTTCGGGACCCCGCTGGTCAAGGACCACCGCGAAAAACCGTTGGGTTTTCCGGCTATACGGTCTATGAATGCAAAAAACCATAAAGGCCTGCCCAATGGAGATACAGGATATGAACCGCGACTGGTTCGCCACTGCCCGCACGCTTTCCGAGGCGCTGCCGTTCTTGCAGCGCTATGACGGCGCGACGGTGGTGGTTAAATTCGGCGGTCATGCCATGGGCGATGATGCCGCCATGGCCGCCTTTGCCCGCGATATTGTGCTGATGAAGCAAACCAACGTGCATCCGGTGATCGTGCATGGCGGCGGGCCGATGATCAATGCGATGCTAGAACGGCTCGGGGTGGAATCCGAGTTTGTGAACGGCAAGCGGGTGACCGATGCGGCGACGATGGAAGTGGTCGAAATGGTGCTGTCGGGGCTGGTTAACAAGCGGATCGTGGCGGCGATCAACGCGCAGGGTGGCAAGGCCGTGGGCCTGTCGGGCAAGGATGCCAACCTGATCACCTGCGAACCCGCCGATCCGGCACTGGGGCTGGTGGGCACGCCGTCAAAGGTAGACCCGGCGGTGCTGAACAATTTCAAGGACAGCGCCTTTATTCCGGTGGTTGCTCCGATTGGTGCGGGTGCGGATGGCGAGACCTACAACATCAATGGCGACACCGCGGCGGGGGCGGTGGCGGCGGCGCTGAATGCCGACCGGTTGCTGCTGCTGACCGATGTGGCGGGTGTCAAAGACGCCGACGGCGATGTGGTGACCGAGTTGACCCCCGATACGGTGCGCCAGCTAACCCGTGACGGGGTGATTGCCGGTGGCATGATCCCCAAGACCGAAACCGCACTGGCCGCAATCCGTGACGGGGTTCGCGCCGTGGTGATTCTGGATGGGCGCGCGCCCAATGCCTGCCTGCTGGAGCTGTTCACCCCACACGGCGCCGGCTCGCTGATCCGCAACGCCTGACCTCGCCTATCGCTCGGGGGGGCAAGCCCCCCGCTCGCTCAAGGCGCGGTTTTCAGCAAGCTGAAAACCCGGGCTGCCGGCGGCGGTGGCCTCGGCTTCGCCTCGGCGGGTGCACTGTCGGGCTCCCGTCACACATTCAAGTGTTCGAATTTATCTCGGCATTGTGACTTGAATTCCGCCGGTATGAGGGCCAAGTTGCGGGCATGGAAAACGAAAGCATCATCCGCCTGTCGGTCTTTGTCGGCCTTTTTGTCCTGTTCTCGGCGATCGAGGCCTGGATTCCGCGACGCAAACGGGTGCAATCCCGCCTGAAGCGATGGAGCACCAACTGGGCGATCAGCCTGATCGACCGGGGCGCGGTCTGGCTGATGGCGCTGGCCATGCCGCTGCTGGCCGTGGGCGCCGCCTATGACGCTGCCAGCAACGGCTGGGGGCTGTTCAACGCGCTGGACTGGCCCGCGTGGCTGGAAATCACCCTGTCGGTGATGATCCTCGACTTTGCCATCTGGTTCCAGCACCTAATCACCCACAAAATCCCGCTGCTTTGGCGGTTTCACCGCGTGCACCATTCGGACCGCGACCTTGATGTAACCTCGGCGCTTCGCTTCCATCCGGTCGAAATTCTTTTCTCTATGATCATCAAAATCGGGGTGGTTTACCTGCTGGGGCCCGCAGGGCTGGCGGTGGTGCTGTTCGAAATCATCCTGAACGGCACGGCGATGTTCAACCATGCCAATATGAAGCTGCCCGCCGCACTGGATCGGGTAATCCGGCTGGTGCTGGTCACGCCCGACATGCACCGGGTCCACCACTCGGACATTCGTGACGAGCATGACAGCAATTACGGCTTTGCCATGTCGATCTGGGACCGGATGTTTCGAACCTATATCGCGCAGCCGCGCAAGGGCCACGAGGATATGACCGTCGGCCTGCGCTGGCAGGGGGACGAGCCGGAACAGTTGTTGTGGTCGCTGAAGCTGCCGCTGGACAAGCTGTGAATGACGGCCTGACGGTTCTGGGCGGGCTTCACCCCGATAGCGGGCCTTACCGGACCATCCTGCTGCTTGGCCCTTCTGAGCATTTCTGGCGGGTGTTTCAGGCATCCCCCGAGGCGCAGGACGGCAGGCCCGACCCGATCGACCGGTGGTCAAAACGGGTGGTTGGCGCGCGCGCACAGGGGGCCACGGCGCTGTTTCCGTTTGGCGGCCCGCCCTATCAACCTTTCATGGACTGGGCGCTGCAAAGCGGACGCTGCTATGCCTCGCCGGTACAATTGCTGGTGCATGCGCAAGCCGGGCTGTTCGGCTCTTTTCGTGGCGCGCTGGCCTATCGCGACCACCGCGATATCCCGCCGGCCCTGCCCAACCCGTGCGACAATTGCGCCGAAAAACCCTGCCTGACCGCCTGTCCGGCAGATGCGCTGAATAATTCGCATTATGATGTTGCCGCATGCCATGTTTTTCTGGATAGTGAGGACGGGGGCAATTGCATGGCGCGCGGGTGCGCGGTGCGGCGGTCCTGCCCCGTGGGCGACCACCTGCGAGCCGAGGCGCAATCCGCCTTCCATATGTCATACTTTCACCGAAAGGCAGCGCCATGAAAACCCTTATCCTTATCCGGCACGCAAAATCCAGCTGGTCCAGCGGGGTTGACAGCGACAAGCAACGCCCGCTGAACGGGCGCGGGCGCAAGGCGGCGGCCGATGTGGGCGGCTGGCTGGCGGCGCATGACTATGCCCCCGACGAGGTGATCTCGTCGAGCGCCACGCGCTGCGCCGAAACCTGGGCCGGTATCAACGCCATTCTGGAAAGCGACGCGCCGGTGCGGTTCGAGGATGCGCTATATATGGCCGATGACACCACAATGCTGGAAGTGCTGCACGGGGCCAGCGGCGACACGGTGGTGATGCTGAGCCACATGCCCGGCATCGGCGAATTTGCCCGCGACCTGCGCCGCGACCCGCCGCCCCATCACGAAGCCTTCAGCAAATACCCCTCGGGCGCGGTTTCGATCTTTGAATTCAAAGCCGACAACTGGACCGATGTGCAAATGGGCACCGGTAAACGGGTGCAGTACGTCGAGCCGCGCGCAATCGCCTGATTTCAGGGCGCCGGGCCACGGCCCCGATTTTCATCCCATAAAAAAACACCGCGCAGAGCATGCCCCGCGCGGTGTCTTTATTTTGGGAGGGTTTAACCCGCCATTAGTGGCCCAGAATCTGGCTCAGGAACAGCTGGGTGCGTTCGGATTTGGGGTTGTTAAAGAACTCTTCGGGTTCGTTCTGTTCAACAATCTGCCCCGCATCCATAAAGATCACCCGGTTGGCCACTTTGCGGGCAAAGCCCATCTCGTGGGTCACGCAGATCATCGTCATGCCCTCTTCGGCCAGTTCGATCATGGTGTCGAGCACCTCGGCAATCATTTCCGGGTCGAGCGCCGATGTCGGTTCGTCAAACAGCATGATGCGCGGCATCATGCACAGCGAACGGGCAATCGCCACACGCTGCTGCTGACCACCCGAAAGCTGGCCCGGATATTTCAGCGCCTGCTCGGGGATCTTCACCTTTTTAAGGAAATGCATCGCGGTTTCTTCGGCTTCCTTTTTGGGAATTTTCCGAACCCACATCGGGGCCAGCGTGCAGTTATCCAGAATGGACAGGTGCGGGAACAGGTTGAAGTGCTGAAAGCACATGCCAACCTCGCGCCGGATCTTGTCGATGTTTTTCAGGTCCGAGGAAAGCTCGGTCCCGTCCACATTGATAGAGCCCTTCTGGTGCACCTCAAGGCGGTTGATGCAGCGGATCAGCGTGGATTTGCCCGAGCCGGAAGGCCCGCAAACCACGATGCGTTCGCCACGGTTAACCGTTAGATTGATGTCCCGAAGAACGTGGAAATCGCCATACCATTTATTCATATTGGTAATCTGGATCGCGACCTCGTCGGACACTTCCATGGCTGGTTTTTGTGTTGCTTGTGTCATTGTGATGGCTCCTTAGTGGCCGGTCTGAAGCTTGCGCTCCAGGTACATGGAATAGCGTGACATGGAAAAAGTGAATATCCAGAACATCACCGCAATAAAGAGGTACAGTTCCCAGACAATCCCGTTCCAGTCGGTGGTCCCGCGGATCGCGTTGGTCAGGCCAACCGGATCCATCAGACCAATGATCGACACCAGAGTCGTATCCTTGAACAGCCCGATAAATGTCCCGACGATGCCGGGGATCGAGATTTTCAGGGCCTGGGGCATGATGATCAGGCGCATGGATTTCCAGTAATCCAGACCCAGCGCATCGGCTGCCTCGTACTGTCCGGTCGGCAAAGCTGCCAAACCGCCCCTGATGATCTCGGCCATATAGGCCGCGGCAAACATGGTTACCATGATCACAACGCGCAGGATCAGGTCAAAACTGGTTCCCGGTGGCAAGAAGTAGTTCAACAGAACGTGCGCCACGAACAACAGAGTAATCAGCGGCACACCGCGGATAAACTCGATGTAGATCACGCTGAACGTCTTGACCAGGAACATATCGGACTGACGGCCAAGCGCCAGAATGATCCCCAGCGGGAAAGACAGAACAATCCCCGAGGTCCCGATGGTCAGCGACAGCATCAGACCGCCAAAGTCGGACGACTTGACCGACTCTATTCCCCAGGGCAGCAGCCCCGGTGTTGCGGCGGCATCGGCAGTTGCCTCGGTTCCACCAAGGAACCCGATAACCGGACCAACAAGGAACAGCCACCAGATAACCGTTGCCAGTATCGCCAGAATAATGCCGACAAGATCGCCAAGCAGTCCCTCGGCAATCCGGAACACGATATAGCCGATAAAGAACCCGGCAAGCACCATAAGCGGTGTCCAGATGGTGCCGCCCCACAGCAGCCACGCACCGATAAACGGATACAGCGCCGAGAACATCAGCATCTTGCGCGGCAGCTTGTCAAACAGGATCGGAGCCACGGCAACCAGCATCAAAACGAATGCCAGCATCGGGCGCCACTGTTCGGCATATGGGTAGAACCCGAACATCAACTGGTTGAACCGGTCGCGGATTACCCCCCAACAGGCCGCATCGCCGCCCACGGCTTCCAGACATTCCGTCCGGCTGCCATACCCCCAGGTGCCCTGAATTGCCCAAGGCAGGAACAGGTACAGCACATAGGCAACAAAAGCCATGGCCACCACCGAAACGATGCCGTTGAGCCAGTTTGAGAACATGTTTTCACGCAGCCAGTGCGGGATACCTGTTTCGCCCAAAGGTGCGGGCTGTTCGGGCAGCATTTCCGTGCGTATATATGATTGACCGCTCATCTCAACGCTCCTTCAACTTAACAGAGTTGTTGTAGATGTTCATCACCATAGAAATCGACAGGGAAATCGTCAGGTAGATGATCATGAGCAACAGAATACATTCAAGCTCGCGACCGGTCTGGTTCAGGGTAATCCCGCCCAGTGTACCGGTAATATCCATATAGCCCACCGCGATCGCCAGTGACGAGTTTTTGGTAAGGTTCAGGTATTGCGAAATCAGCGGCGGGACAATCACCCGAAGGGCCTGCGGCAGCACCACCAGGCTCATCACCCGTTTGGGTCGCAAACCCAGCGCCAGCGCCGCTTCGGTCTGGCCTTTGCTGATTGCCATAATCCCGGCACGCACCGCCTCGGCGATAAAGGCCGAAGTATAGATAACCAGTGCCAGTGTCAGCGCGATCAGCGAGTTTCGCAAGTGCAGCCCGCCCTTAAAGTTAAAGCCCTTCAATTCGGGATAGAACATCTGGATAGGCTTGCCCATCACAAAGAAAACAACCAGTGCCGGAATAATCAGAATGCCCAGCTTGATCCAGAAAGTCGGGAGAATTTGCCCCGTGGCTTCCTGATGCGCCTTGGCCCATTTCCCGAACAGGAAAATACCGATGATCGAAGCGATCAACGTATAGACAACAAAGCTGGAGCCTTCGTGGAATTCCAGACGGGGAATATAAATCCCGCGATTGGTAAAGGCGACCGCATCACCGATCATATGGGCGGTGGCATTATCACCGCGAAAAGCCTTGGGTTGGGGGAAAACCTCGATAAAGATTGCCATGGCGAACACGATCCACAACAGCACGGGCACGTTGCGGAAGGTTTCGATATACACCGTCATCAGGCGCGAAACAATCCAGTTTTTCGAAAGGCGCATCACACCGATCGACACCCCGAGAAGGGTAGCAAAGAAACACCCGACCACGGCCACAAGCAGCGTATTCAACAGGCCGACTTCGGCGGCGCGGAAATGGGTGCTTTGGCTTGAATACTCAATCAGGCGCTGGTTGATGTCATAGCCCGAGGTCTCCCACAGGAACCCGAAATTCGGGTCTTTGTCCAGCGCGCTCAGGTTCGAAAGCAGGTTGTCCACCAGCCATACCACCCCAAGCACGACCATAATCAGGACAATCACCTGAATAGTCATCGAGCGATAGCGTGAATCGTATATTAGCATACTCAGTCGGAAAGACCCGGATGCATTTTGGTCAGCCATTGCCATGGCGTCCCCCTCTTGTTGGATGTCTGGCCCGTCAAAGCGGTATGGTTGTTCCATACCTGCGTACAAGGTCAAATCAATTAGATGAATACGGTACTAGGTAACGGGGCGCACCGATGGCGCGCCCCGAAAGTGTTGATCAGATCAACGGAAAGGCGGGGAGTACTGAAGACCACCCTGTTTCCACAATGCGTTCAAACCACGCGACAGGCCAATCGGGGTCGATTCACCAATGTTGGCTTCGAAAGCTTCGCCGTAGTTACCAACCGAAGCAATGATGCGTTTGGCCCAATCATTGTCCAGACCCAGCATTTCGCCCAGCGTACCTTCGGTACCCAGCAGACGGTTGATTTCCGGGTTGTCGGAACCGGCAGCCATTTCGTCCAGATTGGCCGAGGTCACGCCAAGTTCTTCGGCGGTGATCATGGCGTTCAACGTCCAGCGAACAATGTCGGCCCACTGGTCATCGCCCTGACGGACGAGCGGCCCGAGCGGCTCTTTCGAAATGATTTCAGGCAGAACCATGTGCTCGCCCGGGTTTTCGAAAGTGGCGCGGGTCGCGGCCAAAGCAGAGGAGTCAGTGGTGAACACGTCACATGCGCCCGACAGATACTGCTGCTGGGCTTCTGCATTGGTTTCGATCGGCACCGGCTCGTATTCCATCCCGTTGGAACGGAAATAGTCAGCCAGGTTCAACTCGGTGGTTGTACCGGTGGTGATACAAACGGTTGCGCCGTCCAGTTCGGTAGCCGAAGCCACACCCAGATCTTTGCGAACCATGAAACCCTGACCGTCGTAGTAGTTAACACCGGTAAAGGTGAACTTCAGGTCAACGTCACGGCTGAAGGTCCAAGTGGTCACGCGGGACAGCATGTCAACTTCGCCCGATGCCAGCGCGGTAAAGCGAACTTTACTGGTCAGCGGAACGAATTCCACTTTTTCGGGATCGCCCAGAACGGCCGCAGCAACAGCGCGACAAACAGCAACGTCAAAACCTTCCCAACGGCCATTGGCGTCGGGTGCAGCAAAGCCGGCCAGACCGGTCGACACGCCGCATTTCAGCGCGTCGCGTGCTTGTACGTCATCAAGCGTACCCGCAGATGCGAAACCAGCCATAAGACCGGCTGCAGCCAGTGTACCTAGAAAAACGGATTTTTTCATTTTTACCTCTTCCTGTGAGCCCGGGTCGCCCCGGGTTTCCGACAAACCGTGTCGGGTTAGATTAAGTGTGGCCGGAATAGCCAACGCCATGAATTTGAACAATTGCAGGGCCGTTGGTCAAGTGCTCATTCATGATTTGATAAACTTTGCAGATAAAGGTATTAATTGCTTACCTATTACTGTCCTCTCCGGCCCGATCACTGCAAACCGCACGGGCGGACGGCCCGAACTCCGGCCAAGGCCTGACTAAATTCAGATTTCGTGATGCATTTCCACCGTGAATAACAGATATTGCGAGATTTGATGCATATTACCGTGCATCTCGTCTGGCATCGGGAATTCAGGCGTCAATTAGGTAAGTTATCATGACATTGTTTGCACGGGACAGAGGCGCAACACATGTGCCGCGACGTCAAACGCGGCACGTTTGGGGGCTTCCATCGCCGTTGCTTCATCGTCAATTCCCCATTGATCGATCTGCCATTGCTCATCGATTCGCGAAATCGCCCATGCCTCGGCACTGCCAAGCGCGCCATTGGCCACCGCCAGCCCGATAACCAGCGAGCCGGACAAGGTCACCAAATCATAAAGCGCCGTCAGCCGGATCGAATCGAATTCGCGAACCGTTTCGGTCAGCTTTGCAAGGCTGGATTCGGGCTGCGCGACATGGACAATGCCGCAGGTTTTGCGCAGCGGAGCCCCGATCGCGGTTTCCACCCATTCCAGCAACGGATCCCAGCCGGCGTTCTGGCGCTCGACCAGTTCTTCGGGGGCATCGGCGCGATAGCAGATCAGGTCATTGCCCCCATAAAGCGCCAGCTTGCCGATAATCGCCGTGCGTTCATCCGCCGCCGCATCAATCACCGCCTCGGCGAAACGGGTATAGGGCATGGCGGCCTTGTTGATTTTCTGCTCGACCGCCTGCCACTCCGCCGCGACACATTGCGCCAGTTCGGGCTTGGGCAGTTCAAGCAGCCGTTTGCGCGGGGTTTTCAGCACCAACCGGTCGAGCATCACCCCGAACCCGCCTGCTGTTTCAACCACTGTCGCCGATTCCCAGAACCGTTTGGGGGTATGCATGGCCTAGCTCCAAAGTTGCGCCAAGGCGTCGTCCAGCTCGGCAAAGTCATCGATAATCACATCCGCCGCCGCAAGGCGCGACACCGGATGATAGCCCCAGCTTACGCCAATGGTTTTAAACCCCGCCGCGCGGCCCATCTCCATGTCGAATTCGGTATCGCCAACCATGATCGCACGCGCGGCCTCGACTCCGGTTTCGCGCAGGGCCTGATGCAACATTGCCGGATGCGGCTTGCTCGGGTGGGTGTCGGCGGTTTGCGAGGTTTCGAAATAATGGCCGATCTTGTGCTGGTCATAGGCATGGTCCAGCCCGCGCCGCGCCTTGCCCGTCGCCACCCCCAGCAGGATTTCATCGACCGCATGCAGGCGCGCCAATGCGGCGCGCGCCCCCGGATAAAGCGGCGCACCGGCCCGTTCGCCCATGGTTTCGCGCAGTTCAATAAAGCTGGCGCGGTACAGATCGACCGCGCGCGCGTTTTCCGCCGGACTTAACCCGGGCAGCAATTGCGCCACCGCCTTGTCCAGTGACAGGCCAACAATCGACAGCACATCGGCCTTGTCGGGCGCGGGGTATCCTGCCTTGTCAAACGCATAGCGCATCGCCATCAGGATAAACTCCTGACTGTCGATCAGGGTGCCGTCCATGTCGAAAACAACCAGCTTCATTCGAACACCTTGAACGGGTCCTTGGGGGCCCATTTCAGGTTCCAGCCGAACAGATCCCATGATCGTTTCATGTGTTCGGGCAATGGGGCCTCTATCATCAGGGGTTGCTTGGTAAACGGGTGGATCAGCGCGATAGAGCGCGCATGAAGGTGCATTTTTCGGCTGATATCGCCGCCGATCTTGGCCCCCCAGCCCTCTCCGTCATTGCTTTGCGAGTTGCCCCCGTACTTGCCGTCGCCCACAATCGGGCAGCCAATCGCGGCCATATGGGCGCGCAACTGGTGGGTGCGGCCGGTGACCGGCACAAGGCCAACCCATGTGGCGCGCGGGCCCAGGGTCTCTATCATCGCGTAATCGGTGGTGGCGCGTTTGGCCCCGTCGGTCCGGTCGACCTCTTCGGGGTGGATGCAGTGCATCTTTTCACCCGCGCCATGCGGGCCGTGGCCCGCCGCCTTGACCAGCCCGTAATGGATAGAGCCAACCCGCTCGGGCAGCCGACCGGCGACCAGCGCCCAGTAAACCTTGCGGGTTTCGCGGTCGTGCAGCGCCTTGGCAAGCGCCTTGGCGGCCCGCCCGTTGCGTGCCAGCATCAGCACTCCCGAGGTATCCTTGTCAAGACGATGCACCAGTTTGGGCTTGTCCTCGTTGCCGAATTTCAGCGCATCGGCCAGCAGATCCACATGGATATCATGGCCGGTGCCGCCCTGCGTCGGCAGACCGGCGGGTTTGTTGATCACGATGAAATGCTCGTCACGATACAGAACCGCGTTGCGGATCATCTGCTCGTCATCGGGGGTAATCACCGCGATGTTGCGCGCCCGCAGATCGGTCGCGTCGGGCAGTGGCGGCACCCGCACCACCTGCCCCGTCGCCAGCCGCGTGCCCGACTTTACCCGCCCCTTGTCCACGCGGATATCACCCTTGCGGCACAGCTTTTCGATGCGCCCCTGCGAAATATGCGGGAACATGCGCTTGAACCAGCGGTCAAGGCGCTGGTCTTGCCCGTCTTCATCGACGGTCAGGTGTTGTACGCGGCTCATGTCAGGCTCCTTGCCAGCGCCATGCCTGCCACCAGCGCCAGCATGGCCAGCAAAACCGAGCCGCCCATATACAGGCTGGCGGCCAAAAAGCGGCTGCGCTCGATTAAATAGACCGCGTCGAGGCTGAAGGCGGAAAAAGTGGTAAACCCGCCCAACACGCCGGTCATTAAAAACGGCGCATAGCGGCTAAAACTGCCGTCCATGCGCTCCATCAGATACACCGCGGCCAGCCCCATAATGAACGAGCCGAGGATATTCGCCAGCATCGTGCCATAGGGAAAGTTGGGCCCCATGGCGCGCAGGATCACCCCGCCCCCGACATAGCGCATCGACGCCCCGATTGCCCCGCCAAGGGCCACTTGAAGAATTACCGGCATTATGCGCCCCTTTCTCTGGCGCGCTTTTCGCGCAACCGGGCGAAATAATCCAGCCGTTTTTTCAACTCGCGTTCGTGGCCGCGTTCAACCGGCGTGTAATAGACCCCGCGCTTCATGCCGTCGGGGAAATAGTTCTGCCCCGAGAACCCGGCCTCGGCGTCATGGTCATACTGATAGCCATCCCCGTAGCCCTGATCCTTCATCAGGTCGGTGGGCGCGTTCAGGATGTGCTTGGGCGGCGGGTTCGATCCGGTCTTTTTGGCGGCGTGCATGGCATTTTTATAGGCCGCATAGGCCGCGTTGGATTTCGGGGCCAGCGCCAGATAAAGCACCGCCTGCGCCAGCGCCAACTCCCCCTCGGGGGAGCCAAGGCGTTCATAGGTGGCCCATGCATCCAGACACTGGCGCTGCGCTTCGGGGTCGGCCAGCCCGATATCCTCTACCGCCATGCGGGTGATGCGGCGGGCCAGATAGCGCGGATCCTCGCCGCCTTGCAACATGCGCGCCAGCCAGTAAAGCGCCGCGTCCGGGTCCGAGCCGCGCACCGATTTGTGCAAGGCCGAGATCAGGTTATAGTGGCTGTCGCCGCCCTTGTCATACTGCGCCGCACGCCGGTTCAGACGTTTGGCCAGCGTGGCGCGGTCTACCTTGCCCTCCCAGCCGAACACCTGTTCCAGCATGTTAAGCAGCGCCCGCCCGTCCCCGTCGGCCATTTCCAGCAGGGCGTCGCGCGCATGGGCTTCCAGCGGCAACGGCTTGCCCATGGCCTGTTCGGCGCGCTGGATCAGCAGTTCCAGATGCGCCGGTGTCAGCCGGTTCAGCACCAGCACCTGCGCACGGCTTAGCACGGCCGAGTTCAACTCAAAACTGGGGTTTTCGGTGGTGGCCCCGACCAGCGTAATCGTGCCATCCTCCATATGCGGTAAAAACCCGTCCTGCTGGGCCTTGTTGAAACGGTGGATCTCGTCAACAAATAGCAGCGTGCCCTTGCCGTTCTGACGGCGCAGCCGCGCGGCCTCGAACACTTTGCGCAATTCGGGCATGCCGGTAAAAATCGCGCTGATCTGCACAAAGGCCAACTCGGTTTCGTCGGCCAGCAACCGCGCGATGGTGGTTTTGCCCACCCCCGGCGGCCCCCACAGGATCAGCGAGGTCAGGTTACCGTGCAGCAGCATTTGCCCCAGCGGCCCGTCATCGGCCAAAAGGTGATCCTGCCCGACCACCTCGGCCAGCGTGCGCGGTCGCAGCCGGTCAGCCAGCGGGCGCGGCGCGTCGGCCGCCATGGCAGGGGTGTCGAACAGATCGGACATGGGCTGATCCTATTCCGCCGGCAGCGCAAAGACAACGATCAAGCCCAGCAACAGCGCCAGCGCCAGCGCAAACCCCATCTGGCCGAAATGCCGGTTGCGCCGCGCCACCAGCGCCGCGATTCCTGCCTGCATCATGTAATAAAACGCAAAAGTACGCGAGGCGATGCTGATCACCTCGAAAATATTGAACAGCCAGATCAACGCGATGGAAAACGCGATCAGCACCGGATAGGCGTGGCGCTCGATGATGCGGCCCTTGCTTTCCTCGACCAGCAGCCCCCCCGCCCCGACCGTATCGGCAATGCCGGCCGAAAGCTGGCTCATCAATGCGGCGAAAACCAGCAGATAGGGCAGCACCGGCGCGACATGGGCGGTCACGTCGATAATCGCGGTTTCGTCGGGCTTGCCGCCGGGCAGGTAGACCAACACCGGAATAACCAGCGCCACAAAGGCCAGATAGATCAGCGCGCTTGAAATCTGCGCCCAGTTCATGGTTTTACGCCGCATATCGGCCGGATAGACCGCACCCAGATAGCGCGAGGTTTCGAACCCCTGCACCACCAGCAGCATCCCGCCCAGCATCCGCGCACGGGTCCACATATCCACATCATCCGCCACCAGTTCGGCGCGCCAGACCCCCGTATCGACATTGTGCCAGAACAGCCCGACCAGCAGCGCCGCGATAATCGCCAGCTTGAACGACACCGAGATGGTCTCTACCGCCTCCAGCCCGCGCAGGCCGCGCACATAGCCGATACCGGCAATGGTAACCAGAATGGCGGTGGCCAGCACATCCTCGTAAAAACTGTTGTTGATCGGGGTCAGCGACAGCGCAAAAGAGGCCAGCAACCGGATATAAAACGCCACCGAAATCACAAAGGCGATGCTTAGAGAGGCCCCCGACAACCGTGTCGCCAGGGCCAGCCCGCGCGGAGCGCCCTTTGTGCCCTCCAGCGGTTCGGCATACAGAATATTATAGCGGATTGCGTGTCCTACCCCATAGGCCAGCGCCACAATCGCCAGCATCGCCGCCAGCGCATAGGACCCGGCCACAGCGGCCAGCAGCGGCGCAATCACCAGAAACCCCGACCCGATAATAGAGGCAAGCGGCGTTACCGTTGCCCCCCAGAACCGGTTATTGCGCACAAAAGGCAGCATGGAAACCCCGGCCAGCACAACGGCAATCAAAACAAGAATTGTGTCCATCGAGGCATTCCTTTCAAAGCAAAAAACCCCGGACCGCGGCCCGGGGTTTCGATCTCACTGTCCGGTAAGATGGTCCTATTCGTCGTCGGCCATGGCGTCTTCGATGGCCACGCGTTCCTTGTCGCCCTTGCCTTTGGCGTCAACATCACGGTCAACCAGTTCGATGATCGCCATCGGTGCCATGTCGCCATAACGGAACCCCGCCTTCAGCACTCGGCAATAGCCGCCCTGACGGTCTTTGTAACGCGGCCCGAGGATATCGAACAACTTTTTGACCGCAGCTTCCTGGCGCATTTTGCTCTGGGCATTGCGGCGCGAGTGCAGGTCGCCCTTTTTCGCCAACGTGATCAGCTTGTCGATGATCGGTTTCATTTCTTTGGCTTTGGGCAGGGTGGTTTTGATCTGCTCGTGTTCAACCAGCGAACAAGCCATGTTGGCAAACATGGCCTTGCGGTGTTCGTGTGTCCGGTTTAACCGGCGATAGCCTTTTCCGTGGCGCATTTTCTTGGTCCTTACTTAAGGTTTATACTTTGTCTGGCAGCCCATGCGGGTGGGCGGCTCTCCTTGGGGCGGGATTGCCCATATATTCCCCGGCATTCCGGGCATTTTGTCTTGTGGTGTGCAAAGCCCACCCAACGTAGGGTGGGTGCTCGCACCCACCACTAGAAGTGGTCTTCGAACTTTTTCGCCAGTTCCTCGATATTCTCGGGCGGCCAATCGATGATATCCATGCCCAGATGCAGCCCCATGGTCGTCAGCACTTCCTTGATCTCGTTCAGGGATTTGCGGCCAAAATTCGGGGTGCGCAGCATTTCGGCTTCGGTTTTCTGGATCAGATCGCCGATATAGACGATATTGTCGTTTTTCAGGCAGTTTGCCGAACGTACCGACAATTCCAGCTCGTCGACTTTTTTCAACAGCAGCGGGTTGAATTCCAGCTCGTCCTCTTCGTCGGCGCGGCTTGCGGCCTCCGGCTCGTCGAAGTTCACGAAAATCGACAGTTGGTCCTGCAGGATGCGCGCCGCAAAGGCAATCGCATCTTCCGAGCTGATCGACCCGTCGGTTTCGACGTTCAAGGTCAGCTTGTCATAGTCCAGCACCTGGCCCTCGCGGGTCGGTTCGACCTTATAAGACACCTTCTTGACCGGCGAGTATAGCGCATCCACCGAAATCAGCCCGATGGGCGCATCTTCGGGGCGGGATTTGTCAGCCGCCACATAGCCTTTGCCAGTGTCAACGGTCAGTTCCATGAACACCGAGGCCCCCTCGTCGAGGTGGCAGATCACGTGATCCTTGTTCAGAATCTCGATACCGTTGGTTTCGGCAATATCACCCGCCGTCACCACGCCGGGGCCTTTGGCGGTGATGGCAACACGTTTGGGCCCTTCGACCTCCATGTTGATCGCAACGCCTTTCAGGTTCAGCACAATGTCGGTTACGTCTTCGCGCACACCGGCAACGCTGGAAAATTCATGCAGAACATTGTCGATCTGCACGCTGACAATCGCGGCACCTTGCAGCGAAGACAGCAAAACCCGGCGCAGCGCATTGCCCAGCGTCAGGCCAAAGCCGCGTTCCAACGGCTCGGCAATTGCCGTTGCCTGACGCAGCGGATCTGCGCCCGGTTTGATTTCCAGTTGGGTTGGGCGGATAAGTTCCTGCCAATTCTTGTGGATCATATTTTGGCCTCCATACTAGTTCGCAACCGGATCCGGATCGCGAACGCCCGAGGGGTAAACCCGACAGGCCCCCTGATCGGAGCCTGCCACAATCTTGAAAATTATACGCGGCGACGTTTCGGCGGACGGCAGCCGTTATGGGCCATCGGCGTTACGTCACGGATCGAGGTCACAATCAACCCGACAGCGGCCAGCGCACGCAGCGCCGATTCACGCCCGGAACCCGGACCCTGAACCTGGACTTCCAGCGTTTTCATGCCGTGTTCCTGCGCCTTTTTCGCCGCATCCTCAGCAGCCATCTGCGCCGCATAGGGCGTGGATTTGCGCGAGCCTTTGAACCCCATGGTCCCGGCAGAGGACCACGAAATCGCGTTGCCCTGTGCATCCGAGATCAGAATCTTGGTGTTGTTAAAGCTGGAATTGATATGCGCAATCCCGCTTGAAATATTCTTTTTGACCTTGCGTTTGGTCCGAACTTTATCGCGTGCCATTGATCAGCCCCCCTTATTTCTTTTTGCCGGCAATCGCAACGGCCTTGCCCTTGCGTGTGCGTGCATTGGTGTGGGTCCGCTGACCGCGAACAGGCAGTTTACGACGGTGGCGCAGACCGCGATAGCAGCCAAGGTCCATCAGACGTTTGATGTTCATCTGGGTGTCGCGGCGCAAGTCGCCCTCGACCATCAGGTTTTCCGAGATATGCTCGCGCATTTTCAGAACTTCGGCATCCGAAAGCTCGTTGACCCGGCGTGTGGGTTCAACCCCGATTGCCTCGCAAATTTCCTTTGCGACGCTGTTACCGATACCGTGGATATAAGTCAGGGCGATTTGCACCTGTTTATTGGTGGGGATGTTGACCCCTGCAATACGTGCCAAATTGGCTCTCCGTTCATTTGTTTGCGGTTCCGTAACCCCGGAACCTTTTTTCACAACCAAAACCCACCGATGTTTAGGGCGGTGGGTCAACTCTTCTCAGGGATGGATTCCGTACGATTCGCGCAATTCAACTCTTGGGTAAGAGAGCGCGGATAATAGGCGCAATTTCGCTGGCGTCAACTGGAAATTTACAGATTCAGTACGGTTTTTATCCGCGCCGCAACTTCGTCGATTTCGCCCAGCCCGTCGATGCGCCGCAACAGCCCCTTGGCATAGTAGTATCCGATCAACGGCGAGGTATCGCGATAGTAGTTCAGCAAGCGGGTACGCAGCGATTCCTCGTTATCATCGGCCCGACGTTTAAAGCTGCCGGTGGCACCGCAATTGTCGCAAACGCCTTCTTTGGCGGGCTTCTTGAAGGTATCGTGATAGCCCTCACCACAGTCACCGCAGGTAAATCGGCCGGTGATCCGCTCGACCAGCGCATCGTCATCGACACGCATTTCAACCACCGCATCCAGCACCTCGCCCTTGCTGGCCAGCAATTCGCCCAAGGCGTCGGCCTGCGCCAACGTGCGCGGGAACCCGTCAAAGATAAAGCCGCCCGCGGCCCCCTTGTCCAGTTGCTCGGCAATCAGGCCGATGACGATTTCGTCGGTAACCAGATCGCCCCGATCCATCACCGCCGCCACCCGCGCGCCCATTTCGCTGCCCGAACTGCGCGCCGCGCGCAACAGATCGCCGGTCGAAAGTTGAATCATCCCCTGCTCGGCCACCAACCGGTGCGCCTGCGTTCCTTTACCGGCCCCCGGAGGCCCAAGCAGAATTATGTTCATTTGCGTGATTTCCGTCTGGCTTTGCTGCGGTTTTTGCCGCGCATTTTGGATTTTTCAATCAGGCTTTCATACTGGTGGGCCAGCATATGCGATTGCACCTGATTTATGGTGTCCATCGTAACCGAGACCACGATCAACACCGACGTACCGCCAAAATAGAACGGAATCGCGGTTTTGGCAATCAGGAACTCGGGCAGCAACACCACCGCCGCCAGATAGAGCCCGCCAATCACCAGCAAGCGGTTCATCACATATTCCAGATACTCGGCGGTTTTCTTGCCCGGGCGAATACCGGGCACAAAGCCGCCCTGTTTCTTCAGATTGTCCGCCACATCGTCGGTTTTGAACGCCACGTTATGGGTATAGAAGTAGGCAAAGAACACCACCAGCGCTGCGGTCAGGATCATGTGCAGGGGCTGCCCGCGGCCCATATAGGCCGCAATGGTCGCCATGATACCGGTGCCTTCGCCGTTGGAAAACGCGGTGATCGTGGTTGGCAACAACAGCAACGACGATGCGAAAATCGCCGGAATAACCCCGGCGGGGTTCAGCTTGACCGGCAGATGGCTGCTTTCGCCGCCATACATTTTCATGCCGACCTGACGTTTGGGATACTGGATATGGATCTTGCGTAATGCGCGTTCGACAAACACCACAAAGGTAATCACCGCCACGACCATAACCATAACCCCGATGATCAGCGGCGTAGACAGCGCCCCCGAGCGCCCGGATTCAAAGAACTGCGCCAGCGCGGCGGGCAGGCCGGCCACAATTCCGGTGAAAATGATCAGCGAAATGCCGTTGCCGATCCCGCGCGCGGTGATCTGTTCACCCAGCCACATCAGGAACATGGTGCCCCCCACAAGGGTAATCACCGTGGACGCCTGGAAATACAGCCCCGGGTTGGTTGCCATCCCCTGGCTTTCCAGCCCCACCGCAATGCCATAGGACTGCGCCAGCGCTAGCAACACCGTACCGTAGCGGGTATACTGGTTGATCTTCTTGCGGCCCTGCTCGCCCTCTTTCTTCAACTGCTCCAGCGATGGAATCATCGAGGTCAGCAACTGGATGATGATCGAGGCAGAGATATAGGGCATGATCCCCAGCGTAAAAATCGCCATGCGGCGGATCGCGCCACCGGTAAACATGTTCAGCATGCCGCCAATACCCGAGGAATTGGTGTCAAAGAACTTGGCCAATTCGGTCGGGTCAACCCCCGGGATCGGTACAAACGTACCCAGCCGGTAAACCATTAACAGACCCAGCGCAAAGAATATCCGCTGGCGCAGGTCCTTGGCTTTGCCAAAGGCCCCCCAGCTCATATTTGCTGCCATTTGTTCCGCTGCTGATGCCATTTTAAGGCCCTTTATCGTAAAACGCCGCCCCCAAGCCGGTTAAGGGCACGGAAGCGGCGCAAAATTAACCTGTATACCGATGTAAGGCGGACAAGGCCCGCCTGCAAGGGATTAACTGGCGATTGTGACCTTGCCGCCGGCTTTTTCCACCGCTTCGACCGCCCCTTTGGAGGCACCGGTCACGGTAATGTCGATTTTCGAGGTCAGCTCGCCCTTGGCCAACAACCGTACCCCGTGCAGCTTGCGCCGCACAATGCCGCATTCCACAAGGCTGTCCTCGGTGATCGGAGATTTGGCGTCGATCTTGCCGGCGTCGATGAATTTCTGCAGGACCAGAAAGTTGACAATGGCGTATTTGGACGGGCGGCGCATGTTAAAGCCGCGTTTGGGCAGGCGTTGATAAAGCGGCATCTGGCCACCCTCGTACCCGTTGATCGCAACACCCGAACGGGATTTCTGGCCTTTAATACCACGACCACCCATTTTACCCTTGCCCGAACCCGGACCACGGCCAATGCGTTTGGATTTCCTGGTAGCACCGGGATTGTCCCGCAACTCATGCAGTTTCATGACGCTTCTCCTGATTTGCCGGAAGTCCCCTGATGAGCGTCAACCCAAGAGCAACACGGCGTTGATATGATTCTGTGGCATTTTGGATTGCCACCCGGGGCGTATAGACCTGTCGGACGGGATGATCAAGGGGAAATGGATGCGGGCAATTATTGGCTCGCACACCTATCCTGCCTCATACGCCCATAGGGCGTAGACGCCGCCCGGGGAGACTCAGGTCGCAGATTGCACTCTGAAGTCCGACACCGCATTGCGATGTGCGTCAAATCCTTCATAGCTGGCGAAGCGGTTGGTATGCATGGCCATTTCGGCATAGCCCGCTGGCGAAATATGCCCGATAGAGGCGCTTTTCAGGAAATCGTGGACCCCAAGGGGCGAGCCGAACTTGGCCGCGCCGGATGTGGGCAGAACGGCATTCGGGCCCATAACGTAATTGGCGATCGAACTGGGGAGATTTTCGCCCAGCAGGATTTCAGAGGCGTTTCTGATATGCGCCAAGTGGTCAAACGGATTTTTCGAGAGCACTTGAAGATGCTCGGGCGCGTAGTCATTGACGAACCGGTAAGCTTCTTCAATGTCTTTCGTAATCACAACACCGCCATTATTGCCGCTCAGCACGGTGGAGGCATATTCGACCCGCCTACCATCCATATGCTGATAGAATTCCGGGGCCGCGTCGATAACCGCTTTGGCAATATCGGCCGACGGTGTCACCAGAAATACCGAACTATCCGGCCCGTGTTCCGCCTCGATCAAAAGATCAAGCGCAGCCGTTCGGGGGTTGGCGGTCTCGTCCACAAGCAGCACACTTTCTGTAGGCCCGGCTCTCACATGCGAGGCGATCTCCCCACTCAGCAGCCGTTTTGCGGCCACGACCCACAGGCTCCCCGGCCCTTCGACCTTTTGGCACTTGGGAACCGATTGCGTGCCAAAGGCTGCGGCAGCCACCGCAACGGCACCACCGGCTTTGAACACCCGCTCCACACCGGCCAGCCGCGCGGCAACCAGCGTGGCTGCATCGACGGTGCCATCGGGCGCAGGCGGGGTGATCACAATTGGCTCGCGCACCCCGGCAACAACCGCCGGAATGGTGGTCATTAACGTGACCGACGGAAAGGACCCCTTCCCGCGCGGCGAATAGAGCGCGGCGCTGTCTATGGCATTATAGCGCTCGCCCACCAGCACACCGGGGCGGATTTCCTTCATCCACATGTCTTTTGGCATCTGTTCTTCATGGAAGCGGCGGATGTTGTCTGCCGCATATTCCAGTGTTTCGATCAGGTCGCTGTCCAAGCTGTCAAAAGCCCGGTCAAACTCGGCCTTGCTCGCTTCAACGGTGCTTTCTGTCAGCTCGGCTTTGTCGAATTGCCTGGCATATCGCACGAGGGCTGCGTCCCCGTCCTGCCTGACAGTTTCGATGATCGGTTTCACCCCGTCCAGGAATGCCGTAAGGTCACCTTCCGTTCGGATATGCAGCTTTGCTATCTCGGCTTTCGACATTGCGGAAAGCTTATGCACGGCAATCGGTGCGGCCTGTTCAGTTTTCATTCTGTGTCTCCATTGCCATGACTTTCAGGGTTTCCTCGCGAATGTCGGCCATTATGTCCCGCTTGTATTCACCAAACCGCGCGGTGGTGACGACGTCAAAATTGCGCGGGCGCTCCAGTTCGATATCAATCGAGCGTTTTACCAGGCCCGGGCGGCTGCAAAGCACCACCACCCTGTCCGCTAGGAAAATTGCCTCATCCACATCATGGGTGACAAAAAGAACGGTGACCTTGTGGTCTTCCCATACTTTAAGCAGCAATTCCTGCATCATCCCGCGGGTTTGTGCATCCAGCGCCCCGAAGGGTTCATCCATCAACAGGATTGAAGGCTTGTAAACCAGCGCACGGGCAATGGCTACGCGTTGGCGCATACCGCCCGAGAGCTGCTTGGGATAGGCATTTTCAAAACCGGACAGGCCGACAGCCTGCACAAAATGCGCGACGAGTTCATCTTTTTCGGCCTTGCCAAAATTGCTTTTTTCAAGGGCAAAGCGGATGTTGCCCTGAACCGTCATCCATTCAAACAGGCTATAGCTTTGAAAGACAAAGCCGCGGTTTCGACCCGGACCATCTACCGGTACTCCGTCAATCAGAATGTCACCGGATGTGGGTTCGTCTAGCCCCCCGATCATGTTGAGCAGGGTGGACTTCCCGCAGCCGGATGTGCCGACAATGGAGACGAATTCATTTTCATGGACATCCAGATCAATACGTTTGATCGCTTGAACGGCTTGCGGGCCACGGCCGAAAATCTTTCCGACAGCATCCACCTTAATTCGGGGCGTAGTTACATTGTTGGTCATGGTCGTTATCGCTTGTCACTATTCCACCGGAAAAGCTTAAGTCCCGATTTATTGAAGGCGTAGTCGGTCAAAAGCCCGAGAACACCGATGAAGAGGGTTCCGAATAGGATTGTATCCGTGGCCAGATAGCGCTGTGCGTCCATGATCCGGCGGCCAAGCCCGTCACTGGCCGCCACCAACTCGGCGACCACAAGATAGGTCCATGTCCAGCCGATGGTGATGCGGAAGGTATCCCAGATGCCCGGCGAGGCGGCAGGCAGGATGACCCTGCGCAGAATCTCGGAATTGCTAAAGCCAAGGGTTTGCCCCGCGCGGATCAAATTCATGTCGATGTTTTTCACATTATCCATGATCATCAGGGCCTGCTGGAAGAAGGTGCCCAGAAAAAGAATGAGGATTTTCTGCGCATCCCCAATGCCCGCCCAAAGAATGGACAGGGGGATCAAGGCCACAACCGGCATATAACGCATGGTCGAGATCAGGGGCCCCAGCGACCCCTCGAAGATCCGGAAATTCCCCATCAGGATGCCGATAGGCACCGCAACCACCGTTGCCGCCAGCCAGCCGATTGTAATGCGATAGAAACTGACAGAGGCGTCCGCCAGAAGAATGCCTTCGGTCACCTGCCGCCAGCCCTCAGACAGCACAGCTACGGGGCTTGGTAAAAACAGCGGCTTAACGAGGCCAAGATAGGTTACCAACCACCATAAAAATACCAGCACCGCCGGAATGATGAAGCCAAGAGCATTGTAAAGCCCTGACGGAATGTCTTCCCGCAGCCTGAACAGGCCGCTCTTTGGTTTTCTGCGGGCTGGCGCATTGGGTTCTTTTGGGTGCATGTCTCTACCTCGGATAATGTGTTGCCCGGCGCAGGATAATCCGCGCCGGGCAAGGCTTTGTATCTATTGCATCGACATCAAGGCATCGACCGCCAGAATTTCGTCTGCGGCAGGTATCTTGGTGATGTGTTCGGGGTTGGTCTCGGCCATGATTTCACCGATTTCCTGAATGGTGGCCTGAAAGTCGCCGCCCAAGAATTGCGCCATTTCGGGGATGGTGTAAAGACGAACACCCTCAAAGGCGGGCGTGAACTCCTCCATATTGGAGCCAACCGCCTCGGCAATGATCGCGCCGCCTTCTTCGGGGTTTTCACGGATGAATCTTACCGCATCGTCCCACGCCATGATTAGACCACGGACATCCTCGGGGTGCGCGTCAATCCATGTTGAGCTACTTGTCAGCATATCGCTGATCAGGCCCGGCTTTTCAGCGGCGGTAAACAGAACCCTGTTTTCATCGCTCTGCGCAAGCGCGCCGGAAATGTAAGGCTCGTAGGTTACGGCGGCCTCGACACGCCCCGAGATCAGCGCAAGGCCGGCTTCGGATGCGCCCATGGGGATGTGGTTGATGTCGGCAAGCGACATGCCGTTTTGGCGCAACGCATAGTTCAAAAGCAAATCACTTGTGGAGCCGCTTTCAAAGGCAATGTCTTTGCCCTTCAGGTCTGCAACAGAAGCAATGTTGTTACCGGCCATGATGGCATCCGCCTCGAAAGACAGGTCCATGATCAGGAAGCCCTTTTGGTCCAGCCCGACATTATAGCTTGCGATAACACTGTTTGTTGCCGCGGCGATCACATCAAGATTGCCACTCGCGAGCGCGGCTGTCATGTCCTGATCCCAGCTGAATGTGGTCAGATTAACGTCAATGCCATGATCGGCAAAGAAGCCCTTTTGTTCTGCTACCCAGAGCGGGCCATAGCCTAGCCAAGGCTGCAAGCCCAGCTTGATTTCATCGGCCATAGCCGTCGCTGCGGATGCAACGAGCGCCAAGGCGGCAAGTGAAAATTTCTTATACATTTTATTCTCCCTGTTGGTTTACGGATCAAAGTTAAGCCGTTTGGCTGTCTCCCCGATTTTACGAGATCGAGAAACGGTTGAGAACATTGAGCGTGCGCCGCCCAATGTGCTCCAATAGGTCATTAAAGAGCGATGCGCCGCGCCAGACAATAGAGCAGTGGCGAAACGGGCCAACAGAACAGCCGGCAATGACCATGGCCTTATGTTCAACCCGCTTTTGCATCTTCCCCCCTGTTGACGATGGAAATACTACCCCAACCCATGATATTTGATAACATGCATGGTATAAGGTAGTATATAATACTGTGGGGGTATAGATGACATTTTTATGTATAGACAAACTGGCTCAATCCATTGAATCGGTCGGCACCGACCGGTTTTACCCCTCGTTATCGGGCTTTCTGCGCTCGGTGCTGCCCTTTGAAAACGTGATCGCACTGGCCTTCAACGGGGAATCACCCCCGACAGCCGTTTTTATGCGCGCGTTCGGTGAAGACGTATTTACCCTGTTCGAGAGCCAATACCTCCCTGTTTCCTATCTTCTTGACCCGGTCTACCAATTCCACCTTCAAAAGGGGCGGCAAGGGATTTATTGGCTGTCGGACATGGCACCGGACAATTTTCGCCGCAGCCGATATTTCAAATGGTATTACGGGCGCATTGGTATTCTGGACGAAATTACCTTTTTCCAGCCGATAAACGAAACCACAACCATCGCGATTTCGATGGGCACAGACACGGCTTCGGGGAAAAGATTCGCAGCCAAAGATGTGCAGAATTTAAGGAAAGCGGAGTCGGCCATTCGCGCGCTTATCGAAGTCGATTGGGGGTTTCGCAAACATACCGATAAAATGCAAAAAGCCTCTGGCTCGCTGGTGTCCAACCTTCGGGAAATCGTTGCAGCAAGGCATCAGATCAAACTTAGCAACCGGCAGGCGGAGGTGGCGATTTTTGTGTTGCAGGGGCATTCTTCCCCCTCGATCGCCACAAAGCTGAGCTTGAGCCCGCACACTGTCAAAGTCTTTCGGCGTCAGCTCTATTCGCGCTGTGGAATTTCGTCGCAATCGGAATTATTCGCTATGATGCTGCCGCTGCTCAAAGAAATCTCGGCCTTCTCAACGCCCTAAAATACCTGGCAGTTTCAGGCCGTTTTCCCGCGCGCAGTCCAGCGCGTCCTCATAGCCCGCATCGGCATGGCGCATGACGCCGGTGGCCGGATCATTCCACAGGACACGGTTCAGCCGCCGGTCCGCGTCTGCTGTGCCATCACAGCAAATCACCATGCCGGAATGCTGCGAATACCCCATGCCAACGCCGCCGCCATGATGCAGCGACACCCATGTTGCGCCGCTGGCGGTGTTGAGCAGCGCGTTCAGCAATGGCCAGTCAGAAACCGCGTCTGAGCCGTCCTTCATCGCTTCGGTTTCACGGTTGGGCGAGGCCACCGAGCCGCTGTCCAGATGATCACGGCCAATCACCACGGGGGCCGACAATTCGCCGTTGCGCACCATTTCGTTAAACGCCAGCCCCAGCTTGTGCCGGACCCCCAGCCCGACCCAGCAAATCCGCGCGGGCAAGCCCTGAAACGCGATCCGCTCGCGGGCCATATCCAGCCAGTTGTGCAGATGCGCATCATCTACCAGCTCTTTCACTTTGGCGTCTGTCTTATAGATGTCCTCGGGGTCGCCCGACAGGGCCGCCCAGCGAAACGGGCCGATGCCACGGCAAAACAGCGGCCGGATATAGGCGGGCACAAAGCCCGGAAAATCAAACGCCGTCTCCAGCCCGCCATCCAGCGCGACCTGCCGGATGTTGTTGCCATAATCGAATGTCGGCACGCCTGCCTTGTGGAAATCAACCATCGCGGCCACATGGGTCTTCATGCTGGCCCTGGCGGCTTTTTCCACCGCTTTCGGGTCACTTTCCTGCATCGCCTGCCATTGGGAAACGCTCCAGCCCTGGGGCAAATAGCCGTGGATCGGGTCATGGGCGCTGGTTTGGTCGGTCACCATATCGGGGCGGATGCCACGGGCGTAAATTTCGGGGAACACATCCGCCGCGTTGCCAATCAACGCCACCGATTTCGCCTCGCCCGCCGCGCACCATTTGTCGATCATGGAGAGGGCTTCGTCCAGAGAGGTGGTTTTTTCATCGACATAGCGC
>JALXER010000394.1:0-2193 GCA_027069385.1 Paracoccaceae bacterium | reverse complement strand
CCCGCCCATGCCGCCAAGCCCGGCGGTCAACACCCATTTGCCGCTCAGGTCGCCGCCATAATGCTGGCGGCCCGCCTCGACAAAGGTTTCATAGGTGCCTTGCACAATGCCTTGGGTGCCGATGTAAATCCACGAGCCCGCCGTCATCTGGCCATACATCATCAACCCCTTTTTATCGAGTTCGTTAAAATGGTCCCATGTCGCCCAGTGGGGCACAAGATTGGAGTTGGCAATCAGCACACGCGGCGCGTCCGCATGGGTGCGAAACACGCCCACCGGCTTGCCCGATTGCACCAGCATGGTTTCATCATCCTCCAGCGCTTTCAGGGTTTCGGTCATGATGTCAAAATCCTGCCACGTGCGGGCTGCGCGCCCAATGCCGCCATAAACCACCAATTCATGCGGGTTTTCGGCCACATCGGGGTGCAGGTTGTTCATCAGCATCCGCAAAGGGGCCTCGGTCTGCCAGCTTTTGGCGTTCAGGGTGGTACCGGTTGGCGGGTAAATCTCGCGGGCATTTTTGCGTGGGTCGGTCATGGCTCGGGATCCTTTTGGCGTTAAAGGGCAAGGGTGTTTAGTGCGTGCAGAATGCGCGACAGGGGCTGGCGGATTTGTGCGGCCAAATCATCGCGATAGCTCCATGGGGCGGCCTCGTCCATATAGGCACGTTGGGCCAGTTCCATCTGGATAGCATGGATATGGTCGTGCGGCCTGCCATAATGGCGCGTGGTCCAGCCGCCTTTGAAACGGCCATTGACCACGTGGGTATAGTCCGGCGTGGCCGCGCATAGGCGCTGCGTGGTTTGCTCGACTACCGGATCACAGGTTTTGCCGCCGTTGGTGCCGATGTTGAATATCGGCAAAATACCATCAAACAAAAACGGAATGTTCGAGCGGATCGAGTGGCAGTCAAACAATATGGCAAACCCGTGCTGCCGCTTAACCCGCTCTATCTGGCGGGCAAGGGCGGCGTGATAGGGTGCGTGGTAGGCCAGGCGGCGGGCTTCGATTTCATCTGCCGAGGGCTCCTGGCCCGCTTGCCATATGGCCTGCCCGTCAAAATCCGTAAGCGGGCACAGGGTGGTGGTGTTTTGCCCAGGGTAAAGCGATGCGCCGTCAGGGTCGCGGTTGGCGTCAATCACATAGCGGTGGACCGTTGCCCGAACCACGGTGGCATCGGGCAACAGGCCGTCATACAGCCGCGTGATATGCCAGTCGGTATCATCCAGCCCTTTGCCACGTGTATTGAACCGCGCTGCCAGTTCATCGGGCACAAAGGTGCCGCCATGGGGCTGGCCCAGAATGATCGGGCTGTCCCCTTGCTGGGTGATTACCGGAGTCATCGGCCCAGCTCCGGCAGGGGAATATCGACCACGGACAGGATGTGCGCCGAGGCCATTAGCTGGCTGGCGGCTTCCAGATCGGGGGCAAGATAGCGATCCTCCCCGATGGGTTTCACATCCTGACGCAGGCGCGCCAGCACCGCTTGCAAGGGCTGGCTGGTGGCCAGCGGGGCGCGAAACTCCACCCCTTGGGCGGCGCAGAGCAGCTCCACCCCCAGAATATAGTTCAGGTTTTTCATCATCTGTTGCAGACGCCGCGCCCCGTGGGCGGCCATCGAGACATGGTCCTCCTGATTGGCGCTGGTGGGGGTGCTGTCGGTCACGCAAGGGTTGGCCAGATGTTTGTTTTCAGACATCAGGGCGGCGGTGGTGACCTCGGCGATCATCAGGCCGGAATTCAGGCCCGGATCGGGGGTGAGAAAGGGGGGCAGGTCGTGGCTTAGGGTCGGGTCAACCATCAGCGCAATACGCCGCTGTGCAATCGCGCCGATTTCGGCCACGGCCAGCGCGATCATATCGGCAGCAAAGCCCACCGGCTCGGCATGAAAATTGCCGCCGGAAACGATTTTATCCGCCTCGACCAGAACCAGCGGATTATCGGTGGCGGCGTTGGCCTCTATCTCAAGGGTGGTGGCGGCCTGGCGCAACACATCCATGGCGGCCCCCGTCACTTGTGGCTGGCAGCGAATGCAATAAGGGTCCTGAACGCGGGTGTCGCCCTCAAGGTGGCTGTCACGAATGACCGAGCCTTCCAGCAATGCGCGCATAGCGGCGGCGGCTTCGATCTGGCCGCGATGCCCCCGCAAGGCATGGATTTCCGGCTGGGTTGGCGCGGTTGACCCCATAATAG